>JBBQXH010000145.1:0-6618 GCA_038209835.1 Gaiellales bacterium
GCCCTCTCGGCCGGATTGATCGGCCCGGACGAGGTCTTCCAGTGCACGGGGAAGTACGAGATCGACGGGCAGACATTCAGGAACTGGGACAAGTACGTCAACGAGCCGATGACGATGCGAACCGCGCTCGCCAATTCGTGCGACACGTACTTCTACCAGGTCGGGAAGATCTTCTACGACCAGAAGGGAAGCCCGCTCCAGGCGTGGGCTCGGAAGATGGGCTTCGGCCGCAGGACGGGCATCGACGTCGGCCCCGAGAGCGCCGGACTCGTACCCACACCGGCGTGGCGGCGGAACTACTTCCAGAGCGCAATCGACAAGTTGTGGAAGACAGGCGACTCGATTCAGCTCGCGATCGGGCAGGGTGATCTGACCGTGACACCGCTCCAGATGACGCGCCTCTACGCCCTCATCGCGAACGGCGGCAAGCTCGTCGATCCCCATGTCGTCAAGGACGTCGAGCAACCTGCCGGCGAGGGCGAGCAGCCGGTCATCCTGAGGAGCTTCGCCGGCAAGCCCGCCCGAGACATCGGGCTCTCGCCGGAGGCTGTCCAGGTCGTCCAGGAGGGCCTCTACCAGGGGACTCACGACGCGTACTACGGGACGTCGTACGGCGTGTTCGGCAACTACCCCGTCTCGATCGCCGGGAAGACCGGCACGGCCGAGAAGTTCGTCACGCTGCCGAAGGGGTATCTCGGCAACAAGATCGAGCTGCGCAAGCTGATCGACCAGTCGTGGTGGTGCGGCTACGGTCCGACCGACGAGCCGACGATCGCCCTCTGCGTCGTGATCGAGAACGGCGGGCACGGCGGAGCCGTTGCCGCGCCGACGGCGCTCAAGGTGCTCGAGGAGTACTTCCACACACCCGCGACCGAGATCATCTCGAAGGAATCCGACTGATGGCGATCGAGCCGGGAGTCTGGGGGGCGCCTGCCACAGCGCGGCGTCGCGTCGGCTCGGACGTCGGTCACATCGTCCGCCACCTCGACTATCTCCTGCTCGCTGCTGTCGCCGGGCTCATCGCCTACGGCATGTGGGTGGTGCAGGCCGTCACGAAGGACGACGTCACCGGCAACCCTGACTACTACCTCGTCCGCCAGGGAATCTACGTGGGTCTCGGAGTGGTCGTGCTCGCGCTCTTCGCCGCGATCGACCCGGAGCTGCTGCGCCGCTACCGGCACATCCTCTTCGGCGTGACGATCACCCTCATCCTGGTCGTCTTCGTGATCGGGCCGAATGTCCGGGGATCACGCCGCTGGATCGACGTCGGCTTCTTCCAGCTTCAGCCCTCCGAGATCGGGAAGATCGCGTTCGTTGTCTTCATCGGCGGCTTCCTCGCCGATCGGGCACGACGCATCGGGGACGTGAGGGGGGTCGCCGGAGCGGTCGGGCTCGCGGCGATCCCGATCCTGCTCGTGTTCTTCGAGCCGGATTTCGGCACCGCGCTCGTCTACTGCGCCGCGCTTGCCGGGCTTCTCTTCTTCGCCGGGACGAGGTGGCTTCACATCGCGATCCTCCTGCTCCTCGTTGCGGGCGTTGCGGTGGCCGTCCTCTGGCTCCTCCCGCACGCCGGTATCGATGTGCTGAAGCCCTACCAGATGGATCGACTGATCGGGTTCATCCACCCGGACTCCGACCCGGCCGGGAACACCTACAACGTCAACCAGTCGATCACCGCTGTCGGCGCGGGTGGGCTCGACGGGCGCGGCATCGCCGGCGCGACCCAGACGAATCTCCACTACCTGCCCGAGCACGCGACAGACTTCATCTTCGCCTCCCTCGCCGAGCAGCGCGGCTTCCTCGGCGCATCGATTCTCCTCCTCCTCTACGCGCTCGTGATCTGGCGCGGCATCAAGATCATCGCCGTTGCGAACAGCCTCTTCGCCGCGACGGTCGCCGGCGGGATCGTCACCCTCTTCGTCTTCCAGATCTTCCTGAACATCGGGATGACGACGGGGATCGCACCCATCACCGGCATCACGCTCCCCTTCATCAGCTACGGCGGTAGCTCGATGATCACCTCGCTCGCGTTGATCGGCCTGCTCCAGGCGATCCATGCGCGCGGGCGACTGGATCCGGCGCGATGAGCAGGATTGGGGCTGGGGTCGGGTGGGCTCTCGCGGCGATACCCTCGATCGTGCGGGAGCTGCGGGAAGCGCCGCAGGAGGCGCTGCCAATCCTCGTCTCGGGCCCGAAGGCGCTCGCGGTGGAGCTCATGGCGAAGCTGGCGGCCGGTGGAGGAGCGTCGTTCGTGAGACTCCTCGACCTGGCGACGCTCGATCGCGACGCCGGGTCGGTGCTCGTCCACATGACACGGGGCTGGCCGACGTCCGTGGACGAGGAGACCTTGCAGCTCGCCGACAGGGCCGGGATCCCGATCGTCTGCCTCGTCCTCGGCGAGCGTCCCGTCAAGGGCAGGGTCTTCCCGTACGTCAAGGCGACCGACGTGGTGTACGCGGACGCCCTCGACGAGCGGGCTCTCGACGCCGTCGTCGTGCGGATTGCCGCGGTTGCCGGGGAGCAGGCTTCTGCGCTCGCACGCGAGCTGCCGCTGCTTCGCTCGCACGTAGCCAGGTCTCTGATCGGGCACTACTCGAAGCGAAATGCGATCGTCAGCGCCGCGATCTTCATTCCCGGTGCCGACCTGCCGGTTCTGACGCTCAACCAGCTCAGGATGGTCCGGAGGATCGCGGACGCATACGGGGTCGACGAGCGGCAGTCCCGTGCGCTGATGCTCGCCGGGGTCGTCGGCGCCGGGCTCGGGTTCCGCACGATCGCGCGCACGGCGCTCGGGTTTGTCCCCTTCGCAGGGATCCCGATCCGCGCGGGTGTTGCGTTCGGCGGGACGCGCGCCCTCGGCGAAGCGGCGATTCGGCGCCTCGAGCACACCACGCGCGAAGAGTCGGAAGAGGCCGCTGCTAGGCTTCAAGCGGCATTCGAGAGCACCGAGCCCGGATCGGGCGAGCGGGATCTCGACACACACAACTGACAAGAGGCACCACCGTGACGAAGATTGGAACTCTGAAGGAACCGTTTTTCGCCGTCATCGGTGGCTCGCGAGGAGGACTGCGTGCGCACGTGGTTTCGCCGAAAGGCGCAGACAGAAGCGGAGCAGGCGCCCGAAGAGGCAGCCGCCCCGGAGATCGACGAGCAGCCGGCGACCCCGGTCGCCCCGGAGGACGAACAGGCTGACGAGAAGCCGAAGCCCCGCCGCCGCGGCACTCGCGGTGGCAGGGGGCGGAAAAAACCGGCCGACGGGGTAGCCGCGGCGGCCGACGAGAAACCGGGGGACGTTTCCTCGGAGGAGAAGCCGAAGACGGCGCGTCCGCGCCGCCGGACGCAGACGACGAAGCGCTCGGCGCTCCCGAAGGTCAAGAAGGAGATGCTCGTCTCGATCGACGTCGGCGAGCAGCGGGTCGCGATTCTCGAGGACGGCAGCCCGGTCGAGGTGTACCTGGAGCGGCCCGGACGTCGATCGATCGCGGGCAACGTCTACAAGGGCGTCGTCGACAACATCCTCCCCGGCATGGAGGCGTCATTCGTCGATATCGGGCTCGAGAAGAACGGCTTCCTCTATGTCGACGAGATCGTCACCCCCGAGCTCGAGGGGAAACGACACGGAAAGAAGATCCAGGATCTGATCAAGCGGGGCGAGTCGGTTCTCGTCCAGGCGGTCAAGGATCCGATGGGCACGAAGGGCGCCCGCCTGACGACCGAGATCTCCCTCCCCGGACGCTTCGTCGTGTTCGTGCCCTACGGCGACGGAATCGGCGTATCGCGACGGCTCGACGACGACGAGCGCGACCGTCTGAAGGCGATCTGCAAGGGCCTCGAGCTCGAGGACGGGGGGATCATTGTCCGCACCGCCGCCGAGGGCGCATCTGAGGAAGAGCTGCTCGGTGACATCGCGTTCCTGCGCAAGCTCTGGGCGACGATCCAGGGACGATCCGAGCGCGCGAAGGCGCCGTCGCTCGTCTACAACGAGGCCGAGCTTCCGCTACGTGTCGTGCGAGACCTCTTCCTGCGGGACTTCGAGCACCTCGCCGTCGACCACGAGCGGACGTACCGCCGCATCGTCTCGTACCTGAAACGGACCTCTCCCGAGCTCGCCGACAACGTCGAGTGGTATCGCGAGCGCGAGCCTTTGATGGAGGCGTTCGGCGTGGACGCGGCCGTCCGTTCGACGCTGCATCGTAGGGTCGACCTTCCGTCCGGCGGCTATCTCGTATTCGACTACGCAGAGGCGTTCACGGTCATCGATGTCAACACGGGCAGATTCGTCGGAGCGCGTGGCAAGGCCTCGGCGGCGCGGCTCGAAGACACGATCACGAAGAACAACCTCGAGGCCGCGAAGGAGATCGTCCGCCAGCTCCGCCTCCGCGACATCGGGGGCATCATCGTCATCGACTTCATCGACATGGCGAACCCGAAGAACCGCGCCGACGTGGAGGAGGCGCTGAAGCGCGAGCTCGAGCGCGACAGGACGAAGACCTACGTCGTCGAGATCTCGCCTCTCGGGCTCGTCGAGATGACCCGCCAGAACGTGACGGACGGCCCGAGGGAGATCCTCACCGCGAGATGCCCGGTCTGTCGCGGGGACGGGATCGTCGTCTCGGAGGAGACGTACGCCGTGGACGCGGAGCGGCGCTTGCGCCGGCTCGTCGCAGAATCGAAGGCCGAGGCGTTCCTCGTCGAGCTTCCCGCGGACGTCGCGGGAATCCTCATCGGCCCCGCCGGGTCGAGGCTCAAGGCGATCGAGGAGGAAACCGGGAAGCTCTTCGCCTTCGAGACCGCAGACGGGCTTCCGACCAACCACTTCGCCGTCCTCGCCGAGGGAACGGCGGCCGAGATCGAGCCGAAAGCCCTACCGGTCGCGGCCGGGGACGAGTTCGAGCTTCGACTCGAAGAGGTACATCTCAGTCACGCGCAGGACGCGATCGGGCGGCTCGACGGCTACGTTGTCGCCGTCGCCGGAGCAGCCTCGCGGGTCGGCAAGACCGTCAGCGTTCGAATCGAACGGGCGACCCGAACGGTCGCGTACGCGACGGTCGTCGGGGACGAGGTCGGCGAGGCTCCGGTCGAGGCCGGCGCAGTCGCCGAGGCCGACGAGGCGGCATTTGACGAGGAGATCAAGAAGCGGACACGTCGTGGAACTCGCGGCGGCAGAGGACGCAAGAAGCCCGCCGCCGCGGAGGTCGCGCCGGCCGGTGAGTCGGATGAGGCACCTGTCGTCGTCGAGACGGCTACCGAAGAGGAGCCGGCGGACTCCGAAGCACCGAAGAAGAAGACCCGTCGCGGGACTCGTGGCGGCCGCGGGCGGAAGAAGCCGACTGCGGCCGCGGTCGATGCGAACGCGGAGCCGGTGCCCGAAGGCGACGAGCCTCCCGTCGAGGTCGAAGCGGTGCCAGCAGGCGACGGCGTCGCGACGGACGATGAGCCGCCGAAGAAGCCCACGCGACGTGGGACGCGCGGCGGCCGGGGAAGAACCAAGCCGGCGGCCAAGGAGACCGCGGAGAGCGGCCCCTCGGACGCGAGCGGCGACCAGCCCGAGGCGGGAGAGATCGAGACGCCGGGCCCGGCCGTCGACGCCGATGGCACCGAGCCACCGAAGAAGCGGACGCGGCGCGGCACCCGTGGCGGAAGAGGTCGACGTAAGCCGGCGACGGCAGCCGACCCTCAGCTCGACGGCAAGCCGGAGGAGGGCGCCGAGCCGGCCGCGGCAGAGCCGGGGTCCGCAGAAGGAGCCACCGACGACTCAGTCGCGGCCGAGAACGGAACCGCCCCGAAGCCACGGCGCCGGGGAACCAGAGGAGGGCGAGGCCGTCGTAAGCCGGGCACCCAGCCAGCGGACGCCGACGGGGATGCCGCAGTCACCGACGAGCCGGTTGCCGCAGATGTCGACGCAAGCTAGAATCGCTGTCGAAGCGGGCTCCGTGCCCGCTTGTCCATGCCTGGAGACGATATGAGCTACGCCATCATCAGAGTCGGGGGAAAACAGCATCGCGTCCGCGAGGGCGAGTACCTGCTCGTCGACCGTCTGGCCGTCGACGAGGGCGCATCGTTCGAGCCGGAGGTTCTCCTGATCGGCGGTGACGGGAAGACGCTCGTGGGCGACGAGCTCGCTGGCGCCCGCGTCAGCGCGAAGGTGCAGGCTCACGTCAAGGGAAAGAAGATCATCATCGGCAAGCATCGTCGACGCACCGGCTACCGGCGGAGAAACGGATTCCGAGCGAGCCTGTCGCGGATCGAGATCGAGTCGATCGGAGCGAAGAAGCCTGCGCGCAGCTCGCGCAAGAAAGCGGAGGCGGTCGAGCCGGCAGACGCGAAGGGGGCGGAGGAGTAATGGCTCATAAGAAGGGTCTCGGTTCTTCCAGGAACGGCCGCGACTCCCAGGCCAAGCGCCTCGGGGTCAAGATCTTCGCCGGGCAGGACGTCGCTGCCGGCATGATCATCGTGCGGCAACGCGGCACGCGCTTCCGCCCGGGTGACGGTGCTGCCCTCGGTCGCGATGACACGATCTTCGCGACCCGTGCCGGCAAGGTCGGCTTTCGCGCGAGCGGCGAGCGCCGCTTCGTCTCGGTCGTTTAAGTGCCCCCGGCCGGAACTACGCTCGTGCCC
>JBBQXH010000146.1:0-6582 GCA_038209835.1 Gaiellales bacterium
TCACCGAACTTTTGGAACGGAGCACTAGCCGTGCCCGCTAGTGCCAACGCCCGCCGCGAGGTGCTCGACGCCGTTGGCGGTTTCGTCAACTCCGAGCCGACGGGCCATCATGTGCTCCAACGAACAGTCGACCTGCTCCACGACAGCTTCGACCACTACTCGTGGGTCGGCGTCTATCTGGTCGAGCAGGACGATCTCGTCCTCGTGGCGTGGCAAGGACCGCAGGCGACCGAGCACGAGAGCATCCCGATCGGCGAGGGCATCTGCGGATCCGCGGCCGCAAGCGGGAAGACCGAGGTCGTCGACGACGTGAACGCCGACCGCCGCTACCTGGCGTGCTTCGCCTCGACGCGGAGCGAGATCGTCGTGCCGATCCTCTCCGGGGCCGACGTCGTCGGCGAGCTCGACATCGACTCCGATCGCCTGGCCGCATTCGGCGCCGAGGATCAGGCGTTCCTCGAGCAGCTCGCTCAGATGCTTTCCCCGCGCTGCCGGGACTAGAGTGCTAGGGACCTGTTATGCAGGACGCGTACCGAGAAGCGCTCGAGGCGATCGACCAGATCATTCAGCGCGAGCCGGAGGCAGACGAGGTACTCCGCCAGACCGTCGCCGCCGTCCACGACCTGCCGACCGGTTACTCGTGGGCGGCGATCTCGTTCGTCGAGGAGGGAAGCCTGGCCACGGGGCCCTGGACGGGTGAACGATCGGAGAACGATGTGACGCTCGACGTTCCGGTCGTCTATGACAGCACGCCCGTTGCCACGCTGTCCGTCGCGTCGGCACGCGACTTCACCGACGCCGATCGGGCGTTCCTCGAGCGCGTCGCTCTCCTCGTGTCCTCGCATTGCCTCGTCGGCTGGGACACGGGTGGTGTCCCGTGGCCGGACGCCGGATAGCTTCGATCGGGGTACTCGTCGCCGCCGCGGCGCTCGTCGCCGGCTGCGGGGGCGAGGTGCTCGACACGAATCAGGTCGAGACTCGGATCGCGGCTCAGATCGAGCAGCAGACCGGCGCCGCGGTCCGCACGGTCGCGTGTCCTGCCGACATCGAGGCGAGTGAGGGCGGCACCTTCACCTGCACCGCGACCGGGACAGACGGCTCGCAGGCGGCGATCGAGGTCGTCCAGACGAGCGGGGACGGAGATCTTTCGTTCGATGCACCCCTCCTCCATACAACCGAGGCCGAGCAGGCGATCGCAAAGGACATCGGTGGAGGTGCGAAGGTCGACTGCCCCGAGCTCGTCCTCGTCGAATCGGGGAAGACGTTCGACTGCGCGCTCACCAGCTCGGGAAGCGGAACGGTGACGGTCACGTTGAAGGACCGGGAGGGGAACTTCGACTACGAGGTGAGCAGATGAAGATCACGTCACTCGAGAACGGGCCGAACATCGTCGCCGGCGCCGCAAGCTTCACGGTCGATCGCGCCGGAACGCAAGAGGTGCTCGACCGCGCGAACGTCGCGCTCTGCCGCTGCGGTCATTCGAAGGACAAGCCGTTCTGCGACGGAACGCATCGCGAGATCGGGTTCGAGGCCCGGGCCGCCGAGATCGAGATCACGCTCGGCTGACCGACGCGGCAACCATCGCCGGGCTGGCCGCGTAGAGCGACCGGCCGAGAATCACCGAGCCGAGCTCGTTTGCCTGCCTGATGAGCGCCTCGCGCTCGGCCGCCACCGCGGTCCGGGCGACGAACAGCGCCGCGCGGGCGACCGTGGCCCATTCGACGACACCTGGCAGGCCGGCCACGGGAACGGTGCTCGCCTCCTCCGCGACTCGCGGACGCCCTTGGAGCGACCTCGCGATCTCCGCGGCCGCGGTCTCGACCTCGGGGACTTCGAGCGCAGCGGCGCTGAGCAACTCCTCGAACGCGTCGGCGTTCGCCCGCGACGCCTCGACGCGCTTTGTCGCGACGCTCGACGCGTCCCGCGCCCGCACGAGGAAGCGCCGCGCGGCGGCGAGACGCTCCTCATCACCCTTCCGTTCTTCGACGGCCAGCTCGCGCTCTGCCTCTGCGAGAGTCTGCGCTCGTTCGGCCGCCTCGGCCTCCGCCTCGGTCAGCTCGCTCCCGAGACGCTGTCGCTCGCGCTCGGCGCTCCCGAACAGATCGAGGAGCGCGTCGGCATGCTCGCGCACGGCCGCGGTTCCGGCCGCGAGCGACTCGAGCGCTGCGAGATCGGCGCTTAGCCCCTCGTCGGCAATGACGAGCTCACGCAGGAGCGCGCGCTGCAGCTCACTCACAGCTCGCTCACGACGGTGTGACGCGATACGCGCCCTTCGTAGGGGAACCCATGGTTCCCCTACGGACCCCCTCCTTCATACCGCTGACGTTCACGATGGCGTGACGCGATACGCGTCGAAGACGCTCTCGATGTTGCGCAGCGCGATGAGGAGCCCGCGCAATGTCTTCACATCCCCGATCTCCGCCACGTACCAGTTCTTTGCCATCTGGTCGTCGACGTGGCCGGAGTACTCGACGATGTTCGCGCCGTGCTCGGCAAACGTGCGCGCCACATCCTCGAGAAGCCGTGAGCGATCCCATGAGTCGACCGCGATCTGCACGCGGAAGCTCTGTGTCGCTCCGCCGTCCCACTCGACGTTGGTAAAGCGCTCCGGATTGCGCCGGAGCGCCTTGACGTTCGGGCAGTCCTCACGATGGATCGTGATGCCTTTCCCGAGGGAGATGTAACCGCAGATCTTGTCGCCAGGCACCGGGTTGCAGCATTTCGCGAGTCGGACGAGGACGTCCTCGACCCCGGGCACCTGAATTCCGTAGGTCTGTGAGGCGACGGCGCTGCGCGCCTTCGGCTTGAGCGGGATCCGCTCCTCCTCGGCCACCTCCGTGGTCTTCAGCTTGTGCAGAGCCTTGGTGACGACCTGCGAGACCTGGAGCTTCCCGGACCCGAGAGCGACGTAGAAGTCCTCGGCCTTCTTGAAGTTCATCTCGCGGATGATCCCGGCGAGGAGCGGCGATCCAGCGATCTTCTTGTAGGGCAGGTTGTGCTGCTTCAGCGCCTGCTCGAGCGACTCGCGGCCGCGCTGCTCGGTGTCCTCGCGGGTCTCCCGGCTCCACCACTGGCGGATCTTGTTCCGGGCGCGCGACGACTTCGCGATCGAAAGCCAGTCCCGCGACGGGCCCTTGCCGAGCTGCTTCGACGTCAGCACCTCGACGAAGTCGCCGCTCTTCAGCCGGTAGTGGAGCGGCACGATGCGGCCATTCACCTTCGCTCCGACGGTTCGGTGGCCGACGTCCGTGTGGACAGCGTACGCGAAGTCGATCGGCGTCGACCCAACCGGAAGGCTCTTCACCTCGCCCTTCGGCGTGAAGACGAACACCTCGTCCGCGTAGAGATCGGTCCGGAAGGTGCGCATGAACTCGCCGGGATCGCTCTCCTCCTGCTGCCAGTCCATGAGCTGCTTCAGCCAGGCGAGCCGCTCGGCCTCTGCCTTCCCGTCCTTGCGGCCGGTCTTGTAGAGCCAGTGCGCGGCGATCCCGAGCTCCGCGGTCTCGTGCATCTCGCGCGTGCGGACCTGAATCTCGAGCGGCTTCCCCTCGGGTCCGATCACCGTCGTGTGCAGCGAGCGGTACATGTTGAACTTGGGCATCGCGACGTAATCCTTGAACCGCCCGGGCATGGGCTTCCAGAGCGAGTGGATAATCCCGAGGACGGCGTAGCAGTAGCCCTGACCCTCGCGCTCCGAGCGCTCGACGATCACGCGCATCGCCGTGAGGTCGTAGATCTCGTTGAACTCCTTGCCCCGCTTCACCATCTTCTCGTAGATGGAGTAGAAGTGCTTCGCGCGGCCGAGGATCTCCGCCTGGAGGTCGGCCTTCGCCATCTCCCGCTCGAGCACCCCGCCGGCCTCCGTCACATAGGCCTCGCGGTCGGCGCGCCGCTGGGCGACCATCGACTGGATCTCTGAGTACTTGCGCGGATGGAGCGTCTCGAACGCGAGGTCTTCGAGCTCCCACTTGATCTGATGGATGCCGAGGCGGTGCGCGAGTGGCGCATACACCTCGAGCGTCTCGCTCGCCTTCTGGATCTGCTTCTGCTTCCCGAGGTACTCGATCGTCCGCATGTTGTGCAGGCGGTCGGCGAGCTTGATCAGGATGACGCGGATGTCCTGCGCCATCGCGACGATCATCTTGCGGTAGTTCTCCGCCTGCGCCTGCTCCCGGCTCTGGAACTTGATCCTCGTGAGCTTGGTGACCCCCTCGACGAGCCGGGCGATCTCCTCGCCGAACTCGCCGCGCAGGTCGTCGATCGAGGCGTCGGTGTCCTCGACGACGTCGTGGAGGAGAGCGGCCGAGACCGTTGCCGCGTCGAGACGCAGCTCGGCGAGGATGCGGGCGACTCCCGCCGGATGGACGATGAAGTCCTCCCCGCTCCGGCGCTTGTGCCCCTCGTGGGCGGCGCACGCGTACGAGAACGCGTGCTCGAGGAGATCGCGGTCGAACTCCGGGTTGTGCTCCCCGACCGTCGCCGCGAGCTCGTTGAAGAGCCGGCGATGGCGCTCTGCAGGGCCGGTGACGACCTGCTCCATGAACTCATTGTAGAGCCCGGCGTCGGAGATCCCCGTCAAGGGCCACGCGCCAAGGGCGCCCGGCGAATCAGGACCAGAACGCGTCGACCGCGTACAGATCGTCGACGTAGATCCAGATCTCTCGGATCTGCCCCTGCTCGACGCGAAACTGAAGCACCTGGCGGGAGTCGAGCATCCTCTCGCCGCGCCGTGCAGTGTTGCGCACGATCGCGACGACCGTGTCCGGGCTCGAGACGAGATCGAGCAGCTCCGAGTGGAACGTGCCGCCCGTTCGCTCGCGCTGCGTCTGGAACGTGGCCGTCACGGCTGCACGCCCGCGATGATCGCCCGCGATCGGGCTCCGGCCGGGGATGTGCCAGACGACGCCCGTTGCGAGCGCCTCGACCGCCTCGTCGAAGTCCCCTCGCGCACGTGCCTGGTACCACTGCCGGACAACGTCTTCTGGAGCGTCCATTCCGGTAGGGGCCACTTAGGCCGCCTGAGGGAGCTCGATCGGAGCACCCGCGAGCAGCGCGCGAAAGACCTCGGACTCGACGAGCTGGCGCTTCTTGGCGTTGCCGTCGAGCAGCTCGAGCTCCGCGAACACGGCGCGCGCCTCGGGACTCCATGACTGCTCGCCCGCCCGCCACTCCGCGGCGAGCCGAGCACGGAGCGCCTCGTACTCGCCGGGCGTCTCGAAGATCCGTTTCACGACCAGCTGCGGCGTGACCGTGCCATTCCAGCGGTTCGCACCCAGGCGGAAGGCGACATCACGCTGCCCCGACACGCGGAGCCGATCGAGAAACTGCCCCTGCCCGAACGCGATCGCCCCGGACCTGACCCCGTCCGCGATGACCGCGAGGCGCAGGTGCTTGCCCTCCCCGACCGCTGCCAGCTCGGCGAGCTCGCAGGCCGGGGCGAGGAGCGTGACCCCGGGATTGCCGATCCCGAACGGCGCGAGACGTTCGAGCTCCTCGCAGAGGTCGAGCGTCAGCTCGCCCCCGCGGACGACGGCGTCGATCCGCACGACGGGCCGGAGGTCCTCGTCGGCCATCACCCGGTCCGCATGCTCGGCGAAGGCATCGGCGAAGGCCTCGACCTTCTCGGGCCGGATCGAGAGCCCCGCAGCGGCCCGGTGCCCGCCGAAGCGCTCGAGGAGCCCGCCGCACGCCGAGAGCGCGGCGTGGAGATCGAACGCCGGAGTCGACCTGCCCGAGCCCTTCCACTCATCCTCGGTGCCGGCGATCATCACGACGGGGCGCCCGAAGCGCTCGACCAGGCGCGACGCGACGATTCCGATGACGCCCTGGTGCCAGTCCTCGCCCGACACGACGTAGCCGCGCCGCTTGCGCCTGGCCTCTGGCCACGAGTCGATCTGGCGCAGCGCGTCGCGGAGGATGCGCTCCTCGACGGCCTGGCGGTCGCGGTTCAGGGTCTCGAGCTGACCGGCGAGCTGGGCAGCCTCGTCGGGATCTTCCGTGAGCAGGAGCCGCAACGCCGCAGCGGGATGCCCGAGCCGGCCCGCCGCATTGATTCGAGGGGCAAGCCTGAATCCGATGCTTCCTGCGTCGACGGTCGCCGGATCGACGGACGCCGACCGCATCAGAGCCGCGAGACCCGGCTTCGTCGTGCGGGCAAGACGTCTGAGACCGGCCGCGACGAGCCCGCGATTCTCGTCCACGAGCGGCACGACGTCGGCCACCGTTGCGACCGCGACGAGATCGAGGTGCTGGCGCAACCCCTCGTCTCCCACGAGCGCCTGCGCCAGCCTGTAGACGACACCGGTGCCGCAGAGCTCCGGAAAGGGATAGTCGGAGGGCCGCGTGACGACCAACGGGCAGTCGGGCAGCGTCTCGCCGGGGCGATGGTGATCGGTCACGACGACGTCGAGTCCGAGCGCTCTCGCGTGCGCCACCTCGTCGACCGCGGTGATCCCGCAGTCCACGGTCAGCACGAGCCCGAACCCCTCCCCGGCCAGTCTGGTCAGCGTCTCGCCCGCGATTCCGTAGCCCTCCTCGAAGCGGCTCGGGAGATGCCACTCGACCTCGGCTCCGAGCTGCCTC
>JBBQXH010000147.1:0-6532 GCA_038209835.1 Gaiellales bacterium
GTCGAATTCCTGGAGCTTCTCGATGTGCGCCCACGTGATGCCCTGTCCATCGACCCGGCGGAGGAGATCGACGATGTCCTCCTGCTCGAGGTTCCCGGCGTCCGAGAGCACGAACCGGCAACGCCACTGATCGACGACGTCGGTCATCGCGCCGGTCGGCGGGTAGACGCGGGTGCCCCGGCTCGAGATCATCTTGAGCTTGACCTTGCTCCCATCGGCTGCCGCCTCCGCGCGGTGGCCGAGGTCCTCGACCGTTCCCGCCCACTCGACGAAGACGTCGGCTCCGACGACGCGCCTCTCGCTGACATGCACGAAGTCCGGAGCGGACGAGACCTCGGGCATGCGGATCGGCTTGTGGTCGCGCACGGCGTAGCCCGCGGGCTCACGGTCGAGGTTCTCGATGATCGCCTCCGTGAACGTCGTCGTCGACAGCGCGCCGCCGTCGTCGCCGAGCACGTCGCGCGTCAGCTTCCCCTGCTCGAGTGTGACGAGCAGCCCTTTCTCGACCGCAGCCGCAGCCTCGAATTCGCCGAGGTGGCGCAGGAGCATGACACCGGAGAGGATCAGCGCCGTCGGGTTGATGACGTTCTTCCCGGCGTACTTCGGCGCCGACCCGTGGACGGCCTCGAAGATCGCGACGTCTGAGCCGAGGTTCGCCGACGGTGCGAATCCAAGCCCGCCGACGAGCGCCGAGGAGAGGTCGCTGAGAATGTCGCCGTTCATGTTCGTCATCACGATCACGTCGAACTGCTCGGGGCGCTTCACGAGCTGGTGGGCGCAGTTGTCCACGATGATGTGGTACGCCTCGATGTCCGGATACTCGGGCGCGATCTCCTCGAACGTGCGCTTGAGCGTCCCCTCAGTGAGCTTCATGATGTTCGACTTCGTCGCGCAATGGACAGTCTTACGGCCCTCTGCGCGCGCGAACTCGAACGCGAGCCGCACAATCTTTTCGCAACCCTTGCGCGAGATGAGCTTGAGGCACTGGGCGACGCCGGGAGTCTGCATGTGCTCGATGCCCGCGTAGAGGTCTTCGATGTTCTCGCGGACGACGACGAGGTCGATGCCGCGACCTGAGTACGGCGTCGCGATTCCCGGCAGCTCGCGTGCCGGCCTGATGTTGCCGTACGTCTCGAAGAGCTTGCGCAGCGTGACGTTCGCGCTCTTCTCGCCGTAGCCGACGGGTGTCTCGAGGGGCCCCTTCAGAACGACCCGCGTCTTATGGATCGACTCGACGGTGTCCTCGGGGACGCCCGTCGCGAGGCCTTGCATGAAGACGCTCGCACCGGCCTGGCGGACTTCCCACTCCACCTTCGCGCCCGCGGCCTCAACGATCCGGCGCGTCGACTCGACGACCTCCGGACCGATGCCGTCACCCGGAATGAGCGTGACCAACGTGTTTCCCGCCGGCGTGGTGTGGAACTGCATCGACTCTCCTCCTCATGGCCGGCGCTCCGGCCCCATGCGCTTTGTCTCGGAGCCTGAATCCTGCCTCAGCCGGCGATCGCTCGTCGCAGGATGTCGCGAAGCGCCCGCTGGTCGGCCTTCGACAGGCCGCGGATCGCGTCGGGCGGCTCACGCATCGCCTCACGCGCTCGGTCCCGCGTCTCCAGGCCGGACTTCGTGAGCACGAGCGCCTTCACGCGCCTGTCGCGCGGCGCGCTCTTGCGCTCGACGAGCGCTCGCGCCTCGAGCCGGTCTGCGATCCCGGTGATGTTCGAGGCGTCACAGTGAAGAGACTCAGCGAGGTCGCTCATCGTCGTCGGCTGCTCCGTGTCGAGCAGGCGAAGAACATGCGCCTGCATGAACGTGAGGTCCAGCTCGCCGAGCGCCATCAGCAATCTCGAACGGTTCGACATCGCAAGCTCGAAGGCGATCGACCAGGCCTCGCGGGCAGGATCCGTGCTTGCCATGTCACGATAGTACTTGAAGACGTCAATACTTGACAACCTCAACCATATTGATACCCTTGCCCACCATGGGCGAGAACCACGCGATCGACGTCGAAGGCCTCGTCCGCGAGTTCAAGAAAGGGCCGCGCGCGGTCGACGGCATCGACCTCTATGTGTCCCCCGGCGAGATCTACGGCTTTCTCGGCCCGAACGGCGCGGGCAAGTCGACCACCGTCCTGATGCTGACGACGCTGCTGCCGCCGACCGCGGGAACCGCTCGAGTCGCTGGGTTCGACGTCGTCCGGCAGGGGCAGGAGGTGCGCGCCGCAATCGGCGCCGCACTCCAGGAGGCAGCCCTCGACCCGGTCCTCACAGGCCGCGAGCACCTTCGGCTGCAGGGCGCCCTACACGGCTACTCACGAGCGGATCGGCGACGTCGCGCCGACGACCTGCTCGAGCGCGTCGGTCTGACGCTGGCCGCAGATCGCAAGGTCGGCGGCTACTCGGGTGGGATGAAGCGGCGCCTCGACCTTGCCCTCGCCCTCGTCCACGGTCCGAGCATCCTCTTCCTGGACGAGCCGACGACGGGCCTCGACATTCAAAGCCGCTCAGCCCTCTGGGAGGAGGTCGGGAGGCTGGCGAAGGAGGAGGGCGTGACCGTGTTCCTGACGACTCAGTACCTCGAGGAGGCGGACGTTCTCGCAGACCGGGTGGGCATCATCGACCACGGCCACATCGTCGCCGAGGGCACGCCTGAGTCGCTGAAGGCGGAGATCGCCCGCCCGCGCGTCGAGGTGATCCCCGAGAACTCGGCTGACAGGGACGCAGTCGAGGCTGTGCTCGCGCGCTTCGGCGAGCTGACCGGTGGCTCACCGCGCGCGGTGGCTGTCCGCCTCGCCACGGGGGACGGCGACCTCGCAGAGATCGTGCGTGCGCTCGATGCCGAGGGCCTCAGGAGCGGCCAGGTGCAGATCTACTCGCCGTCGCTCGACGACGTCTTCCTGGCGAAGACTGGCCGAACGCTCGAAGGCGCCGGAGACGACGAGGAGGCTCCGGCCGCGGCATGACCCCCGGTGGCATGCTCGCGGTGCAGGTCAAGGCGCTCGCCCGCCGCTCGATCCGCCGGACGCTGCGCCAGCCGGCAAGCGTCGCCCCCGCCATTCTGTTTCCCCTGCTCCTGCTGGCCGTGAACACGGGCGGCCTGCGGGCGATCACCCAGCTTCCCGGCTTCCCGACGAGCTCCTACCTCGACTTCTTCATCGCGTTCACGTTCATGCAGGGGGCGCTCTTCGCCACGCTGAACTCCGGAACGGATCTCGCTCGAGACATCCAGACCGGATTCCTGAGCCGTCTCTCGCTCACGCCCCTGCGGCGGATCTCGCTGCTCGCAGGTCACCTCTCCGGGGCGATGTTCATGGGGCTCGTCCAGGCCCTGATCTACCTCTCCGTCGGTGTCGCGTTCGGCGTGAGGCTCGAGACCGGCTTCGCCGGCGTGATCGTGCTGCTCGCACTCGCCGGGCTCGTGACGCTCGGGTTCGCATCGCTCGGGTCGTTCTTCGCGCTGCGAACGGGAAGCGGCGAGGCCGTTCAGGGACTCTTCCCGCTCTTCTTCGTGCTCCTCTTCCTGAGCTCGATGTATCTGCCTCGGAACCTCATCAGCACGGACTGGTTCCGGGAGATCGCGACCTACAACCCCGTCTCGTACATGATCGAGGCGATCCGAAGCCTGATCATCGAAGGCTGGAACGCCGAGGCCCTCGCGCTCGGGTTCGGATGCGCCGCGGCGCTTGCAACCGTGGGGCTCACACTCTCGTCGATCGCGCTCAGGACGCGCCTCGGACGGGCGTGAAGAGCCGGTCGGCATCGGTCGCGCTGGCAGTGGCCTGGCGCAACCTCCACAGCTACTTCACCCGCCCGTCGCTCATCCTGCCCGGGCTTCTCTTTCCCCTCTTCTTCTTCGTCGCGTTCGCGGGTGGACTGGGTGCGGTCGCGAACGTTCCCGGGTTCTCGTTCGGGCCTGGATACACCGCCTATCAGTACGTCTTCGTCCTGCTGCAGTCGGCCGCGTTCGGAGGAGTCTTCACCGGGTTCTCCATTGCCCGCGACTTCGAGACGAAGTTCGCTCGGCGGTTCCTCCTCGCGGCCCCCAAACGGGGTGCAATCATCGCCGGCTACGGCATCGCCGGACTCGTCCGCTGGATCTTCACGGCTACGATCGTGACCATTGTCGCGCTCGCCTCCGGCATGAACGTCGGAGGCAACGGGATCGACCTGCTCGGCCTCTTGACCCTCGCCCTGATGCTGAATGTCGCCGCGCTCCTCTGGGCGGCAGGAGTCGCGATGCGGTTCCGGACGGTTCAGGCCGGGCCGCTGATGCAGACGCCGGTGTTCCTCGTCCTGTTCCTCGCGCCCGTCTACCTTCCGCTCGACCTGCTCACGGGCTGGATCCACGCCGTCGCGCGGGTCAACCCGGTCAGCTACATCCTCGAGGCCGCGCGCGGATTCATGGCGGGCGATCCCGTCTACGTCGGTCTTGCCTTCGGGCTCGCAGCCCTCCTCATCGCGGGATTCCTCGTCTGGGCGAGACGCGGGCTACGGAGCGCCGAAGCCTCGGGCGCGTAGATGGACATCCGAGAAGGCGTCGCTCGGGCCGCCGACGCGATCCGGTTCCCGCTCGGCCCGCTCGTCTTCCTCGGCGTCTTCCTGCCCCTTCTGCTGTTCGGCCATCTGGCCGACGAGGTTTGGAAAGGCGGCGGCTTCGGCTGGGACCAGTCGCTGCTCCTCTTCTTCCATGACAACGCCTCGCCCGCCCTCGACGACGCGATGCTCGTCGTGACGCGTCTCGGCGGGTGGATCGCCGTCCCGATCGTGACTGTCGGCGGAATGACCTTCCTGCTCTGGCGCGGGAGGCGCGGCGACGCGCTCTTCCTCGGCCTCTCGGTCGGCGGAGCGATGCTGATCAACGTGATCCTGAAACAGATCTTCGAACGCGCGCGCCCGGCGCTCTGGGCGTCGATCGCGCCCGAGTCGAGCTTCAGCTTCCCGAGCGGGCACGCGATGGCCTCGATGTCGCTGGCGGCGGCGCTCGTGATCATCGTCTGGCCGACGCGCTGGCGCTTGCCTGCGCTCGCACTGGCCGTCGTCTACATCGCCGGCGTCGGCGTCTCGCGCGTCTATCTCGGCGTCCACTACCCGTCCGACATCCTGGCCGGCTGGTGCGGAGCGATTGCGTGGGTCGTCGGGTTGCACCTCATCCGCAGGACGAGCGCGGTCCGCCGTTACGGCTTGACCCGCAGTCCGCCGTGACTTGCCGCACCCTCGAGAAAGACGAGCCAGTCCTGCCAGAGCCGCGCGTCGTCGATCGCGACCGGCTCGGGTGCCGCCCGCTCGAGCGCCTCGTCGATCTCGAGCGCCGGGACGAACCAGTTCTCAGGGGTCTCGAACTTCCGCAGCGGCATCCCGAGGCCACCCTGGTCGCCGTGCACCATCCCCTGGGCGAGCATCTCCTCTCGCAGCGCCTGCATCTGCGGGTTCTGGAGCCAGACGTGGCCCCGCATGCCGTCGTGGCGATCCCACCAAACGTGGAAGGCCACTAGCCCTCGCCCCCGATGGCGCGCCGCTCCTCGAGCTGCCGCAGCTCGACCCGGCGGATCTTCCCGCTGCGGGTCTTCGGGAGCTCGTCGACGAACTCGATCTCCCGCGGATACTTGTAGGGCGCCGTGACGCGCTTCGTGTGATCCTGGAGCTCGCCGACGAGCGCGTCGCTCCGCTCGAACCCCGGCCGCAGGACGACGAACGCCTTGACGATCTGACCGCGATCCGAATCGGGCTTGCCGACCACCGCACTCTCGGCGACCGCGGGATGCTCGAGCAGGGCGCTCTCGACCTCGAAGGGGCCGATGCGATAGGCGGCCGAGAGAATGACGTCGTCCGCACGTCCCGTGAACCAGAAGTAGCCGTCCTCGTCGCGAACCGCGCGGTCGCCGGTCACGTACCACTCGCCGCGGAAAACGGTGGCCGTTTCCTCGGGCTGATCCCAGTAGCGGTCGAAGAGCGTCGGTGGCCGTCCACGGAGCGCGACGTCACCCTCCTCGCCCGAAGGGCATTCGCGGCCTGCCTCGTCGATCACCGCCATGTCGTGGCCTTCTGCGGGAAAGCCCATCGAGCCGGGCCTGATCGCCATCCCGGGGAAGTTGCCGACGAGCAGCGTGTTCTCGGTCTGGCCGTAGCCGTCGAAGATCGTCAGCCCGAAGGCCTCCTGGAAGACGCGGATGACCTCGGGGTTCAGCGGCTCCCCGGCGGAGACGGCATGGCGGATCCCGCCGAGGTCGTACGCGTCGAGATCCGGCGCCTTCGCCATCAGCCGGTATTCGGTCGGCGCCTGGCACAGGACGGTGACTCCGAGCCGCCCGAGGAGCTCGAAGCGCTCCGCCGGGTCGAACCCTCCCTCGTGGAGGACGATCGAGGCGCCGACGCTCCACGGGCCGAGGAGCCCGTTCCAGATGGACTTCGCCCAGCCGGTCCCGGCCGTGCACCAGACGCGATCGCCGGGTTCCGCTGCGAGCCAGCGCTCGGCCTGGAGACGCTTTGCGAAGCAGTAGCCGTGCGTGTGCGTGACCCCCTTCGGGTCCTTCGTCGTC
>JBBQXH010000148.1:0-6503 GCA_038209835.1 Gaiellales bacterium
ACCGAGTAGCCGTACTCGAATCCGACGCACGCGAACTCCGACAGCGGCGAGTTCTCGACCTCGAACGACGCGGCCGCGCCGGTCAGATGCCTCATCGGCGTCCACTGCTCGTTCGTCTCGGCATCGTGGAGAACGAGGTGCCGGTGGGCGAAGGTGCCGCGCTCGGAATCCTGACCCGTCAACCGGACGGGAATGCCCTCCGTGACCAGGCTAGCGAAGGCAAGCGCCTCGGCCTGGCCCCAATCGATCCCACCCTCGGGACCGAGTGTGTCGCGCCGTCTCTCGAGCTGGCGCAGAAGCTTCGGATGCACCGTGAACTCTTCGGGGA
Organism: Gaiellales bacterium; assembly: GCA_038209835.1. Classification (GTDB taxonomy): domain Bacteria; phylum Actinomycetota; class Thermoleophilia; order Gaiellales; family Gaiellaceae; genus JBBQXH01. Next base: position 329 of record JBBQXH010000148.1, read on the forward strand.
GCGTGAGCAACTCCTCGTTCAGGACCCCGATGCGATCGGCCTCGACGGCCGTCTCGGGCGAGCCTTGATGCCTTTGCGCGGGCCGTTCGTCGACGCGGCCGTTTCCGTTTCCAAACGAGGACTTCAGCCGGTCGTGGGCCTCCTTGAGGCGACGCTCCACCTCCTGGACGACCTCGTCGCTCTCGGCCGCGTCGATGCTTCCTTCGATGGCGAGCCTCTCAGCGTAGATCGCCCGCACCGGTGGGTGCCCGTGGATCCTCTCGGCCATCACCGGCTGCGTGTACGCGGGCTCGTCCTGCTCGTTGTGGCCGAAGCGACGGTAGCCGACGAGGTCGACCACGACGTCGTGACGGAACCGCTCGCGGAATGCCATGGCGAGACGAATCGCGGAGATGGCGCCCTCCGGGTCGTCAGCGTTCACGTGGATGATCGGCGAGTCGAAGCCCTTGGCGAGGTCGCTCGAGTAGCGGGTCGAACGGCCTTCGTCCGGATCGGTCGTGAAGCCGACCTGGTTGTTTCCGACGAGGTGCAATGTCCCACCCGTGCGATAGCCAGGAAGCGCCTGGAGATTGAAGGTCTCGGCGACGATCCCCTGTCCGGGAAATGCCGCGTCGCCGTGGATCAAGACCGCGAGCGCGACGGTCGGGTCATGCCTCGCATCGGGGGTGGCGTGATCGGTCTGAGCCGCGCGCGTCAGACCCTCGACAACCGGATTGACCGCCTCGAGATGGCTCGGATTCGCCGCCAGAACGACCTTCACATCGCCGGCAGCCGCATGCCTGACGCCCTCCGCCCCGAGGTGGTACTTGACGTCGCCGGTGCCTTCCTCCGAGTCGTGCGTGACCGCGTCGATCACCCGCTCGCCCTCGAACTCGCGCAGGATCTAGTCGTACTGACGACCGACCGTGTGAGCCAGCACGTTCAGCCGACCGCGGTGCGCCATCCCAATGACGACCTGTTGCGCCCCAGAGGCTGCCGCCAGCTCGATCGTCTGGTCGAGCATCGGGACGATGGCGTCGAGTCCCTCGATCGAGAACTGCTTCTGGCCGATGAACGTTCTTCGCAGGTAGCGCTCGAAGCCCTCGACCTCCGCGAGTCGCGCGAGGAGGCGCCGCTTCTCGTCGGCCGAGAGCCTGAGCCGGTAGGCGCCCGACTCGATCGCCTGCCGGAGCCAGACGCGCTGCTCATGGTTCGAGATGTGCTCGATCTCGTAGGCCATCGTCCCGCAGTAGGTCTCGCGCAGGTGCGGGAGCGCCTCGGCGAGCGTGTCGCCCGGAACCGTGATGCGAAGGACGCTCGCCGGAATCTGCTCCTGGAGCTCAGGCGTCAGTGGCGGATGGAGATTCTCGGGGACGAGACCGGGATCCCCGACCGGGTCGGTACCGAGCGGATCGAGCCGCGCCGCGAGGTGTCCGTGCATGCGATGAGCCTTGACGAGCGCCATCGCGGCCGCGACCCCGCCGAGCAGGTCGAGCGACACGTCGGGCTGTGACACGCCGGGTGCGGTGACCGCGCCGTTCCCGTTCGCGATCTCGGGATAGAGCTCCCGGATCCGGCGGATCGTCGGATGATCCTCGACGATGCCGTTCGCCGCCTGCTCGAAGACGGCACGCCACCTGGGATCGACCGAGTCAGGGGACTCCAGAAAGTCGTCGAGGAGATCTCGCACGTAGCCGAGGTTGAGGCCGTCGACGTGTTGTTCTGGCACCGAGATCCGCTCCGCTACCAACCTTAGCGACGCACGGGTACATAGCGGCGGGCCCGCCGCTCGCCCAAGGGTGTAGGAACCCCTCGGCAACCGCTGTTTCGAGGATCTTTCGAGCTTCGTCGGCGTCCACTCCGAGCAAGCCGCGCACGTCACGGTTCGCGATCGATCCTTGCCGAGCGGCATGGCCAACCACAATCTCGACCCGCTCGTCGGGCTCACTCCTTCGGCGTCGTTGCTGAAACTCGCTCGGGACGTATCGTGTCCCTCGACGCTCTCCTACTACCTCGAGGAGCCCTCGATTTACGAGGTCATGGAGGACGCCTCGACTTGCTTGTGCATCGAGATGACGGAGCTCCCTTAGGTCAGAGTTCCTGATCGATCCGTGGCGATGAGCAAACACCAGTGCGACTTTCTCGTGCCCTGACAGGCCGAGCCCTGCGAATCCGGCGACCCATAGACGATCTTCGGCTGCGAAAACGCTCCGCCCGCGGAAGCGGACAACGAACGACTGCTCCTTCTCGTCGAACTCCGGCGGCTCGAGAAGCGCGTCCTCCATGGCGGCCAGGATCTTGTCGATTCCGGTGCCCGCCTCTTCGACTAGGTGCAGTACGTGAAAGGCGTCCATAATCCTCGGATTACGGCTGTACTGCGCATTTACCAAGTTCTCGACGGTGACCCATGCGGGAAGGGTTCCAGGATTCTCGATCTCGATCCCGTCAGCGAAGAGGCGCACATGCACAGACGACCCTGAGAGCGCGTAATCGCGATGTCCGAGAGCATTTAGCAGGGCCTCTCGGATCGCGATCGTCGGGTACTCGGGCACTTCCTCTCGCACCAACCCGCGCACCACCGCGTCCCGCCGCATCTCTTCGTAGATGAGCCGATAGCTCTTGTCGGCGAGTTCGGGGAGTGTCCGGTGATCTGGCGCCGGTCCCGTAGAGATCCCCGGTTGTCAATACTGCCGTCGAACCTCATCAAATCAATTCCGAAGCGACGGTTGTGTTCCTGCGGGGCCCTTCCGAAACAGAGCACAGCACTGAGTCGTACGCGGCGATCAGGCTCGAGGAAGCCGAGGTTGACTAACTCGGCCGTAAGGTCGCCACGCCCTTTCCCAAGCCTGAGGGACAGAAACTCCCGGACGCGTGCTTCGTTGAGATCGTCGACCGTCGCACCCGGGACAGGTTGATCCTCGACCGGCCCGGCTGCTCGGCTGGTCACGAACCGGAGAAGCTCCTGCCCGATCAGGGTCCTATTGGTCGGCCCGGCTCGAACAATCAGACGGCCGTCGCTCGTGTGCACCCACCCGTGCTCAAGCGGCGCGACCTCGAGGATCGCAACGGTGCGGCCGTCGACATCGACGCAGGACGAGCCGATGGCGACAGGCGGCTGCGTGATGCGTGCTACCTCCTGGATTCGCTCCTCCGCCTCCTGGTTCCACGCGATTCCGGCGATACGACTCGTCTTCGTCACGCCGACTACCACCAGGCCCCCGCGCGTGTTGGCGAACGCGACCACCGGCTCTTGGAGCTTATGAGCCTTGATGAAGCTCTCTTTGAACTCGAGAGTCGAGCCCTCAGACCGTCCAAAGTGTTCGAAGAACTGGGATTCAGAGAAGCGGCAGTCCCGCGGTGATGGACAAGACGAGGCCAGTTTGGTGAAAGAATCGCGACACTTCCGCCTTGTTTGAGATAAAAGACGTAATTATGTGAGCGAGGAGACGCCGCTGGCCGGGTCTGCCCTGAAGGTGAGAGACTCAGGCGATGAAGCCGTCGGCGGGCTCGATCGGACGACCTGCCGCCTTCCATGCCTTCATTCCGCCGCCGAGGTTCGCTGCGTCGTAGCCCGCCCGCACGAGGCCCTCGGTGACGTAGGCGCTGCGGCTTCCGCTTCGACAGACGACGACGATCGGGCGGTCTTGCGGGATCTCGCCCTGGCGAACCGGGAGCTCGGACATGGGAATGTGGACGGCCCCGGCAACCCGTCCCGCCTCCCACTCGTCGAGCTCGCGAACGTCGAGCGCGAGGGCGCCGGATGCGAGGCGCTCGGCGGCCGTCACGACATCGACCTCGGGCAGGCGCTCGACGGAGGTCATCAACCCGAGGCAGCGATCTCGAGCCGGGAGGCCTCCCAGCCCCCCATCCCGCCGACGAGCGTCGAGAGCCTGTCGAAACCGTGCTGGGCGAGGACGCTCGAGGCAATCGTGGCGCGGTAGTCGGTCGCGCAATGAACGACGATCGGCCGATCGCTCGGGATCTCGCCGATCTGCTCGACGAGCCGGCTGAGCGGAACGTTGCGACTGCCGTCGATGTGGGCTTCGCTCCACTCGCTCTCGGTCCTCACGTCGAGAACGAGGGGCGGGAGATCCGACGAGATCTGCTCGGCGAGGGTCGGTGCGGTCACACGCTCGATCCGCCCGACGAGCTCCTGATGGGCCTCGAGAGCGCCCATCCCGCCGTCGAGATACCCGGCGACCTTGTCGAAGCCGATCCGGCCGAGCCGCATCGCCGCCTCCCCCTCGCGGCCCGGGTCGGCGACGAGCACGATCTCGCGTCCGGGGTCGAGGAGCGTCCCGGCCCAGGTCGCGTAGCTCCCGCCGAGACCGACATTGACGCTGCCGGCGAGATGCGCTGCGGCGAAGTCAACCGGGTCGCGAACGTCGAGTACCTGCGCACCGTCTGCTCGCAGCGCGAGCACCTCATCGAGCGAGAGTGGGTTGAGCACCTCCTCGAGCGTCGTCTCGAGGCTCGCGTGCTCCTTTGTGTTGAGGACGGCGTCGTACGTGAAGTAGGCGGGAGAGTCCGGCTGGTCGGCCGTGACGATCCGGATGAAATCATCCTTGGTCATCGGCTGGAGGGCGTAGTTGTACTGCCGCTGAACGCCCATCGTCGACACAGTGTCCGTTGAGAGGTTCTTGCCGCACAGCGAGCCGGCTCCGTGTGCCGGATACACGAGCGTCTCGTCCGGAAGCGGCAGCAGCCTGTCGTGGACGGAGTCGTAGAGCAGCCCGCCGAGCTCCTCTGCCGTCCAGCCGAGCGAAGCCCGCAGGTCGGGGCGCCCGACGTCCCCGATGAACAGCGTGTCTCCCGTCAGGACCGCATACGGGTCGGCGCCGTGGCCCGTGTCGTAGACGAGGATCGAGATCGACTCGGGCGAGTGCCCCGGGGTCTCGAGCGCCTCGAGCCGCACGCTCGGGCCGAGCTCGATGGAGTTACCCGTCGCGAGGCGTGTGAACGGGTACTCGGCCTCAGCGCGGGCGCCAAGGCAGACGGTGGCACCGACACGGTCGCGGAGCTCGAGGTGGCCCGCCACGAAATCCGCGTGGAAGTGCGTGAGGATCACGTATCTGATCTCGAGGCCGAGCCGGCGCGCGTCGCTCACGTACTGATCGGTGTCGCGCTGCGGGTCGACGATCGCCGCCTGAGAGCTCGTCTCGTCGGCGACGAGATAGGACGCGTGAGCGAGGCAGCCGAGGTAGTACTGCTCGAGGATCACGGACTCATTGTAGAAGCGAGAGGCGGCCCCGCCGTCGTGGCGTCAACGCCTCGCGCCCGCGAGAACCTGGTCGACCGGAACTCCACGGATCGAGGCGTCGAGGAGCTCGACTGGGTGGAACGTCGGTAGCGGCCTCCCGGCCCGGCGAAGTGCGGCGCTGACCTGGATCAGGCAGCCGGGATTGGCGCTCGCGTAGGCGTCCGGAGAGGTCGCGATGACGTTCTCGGCCTTGCGCTCTCCCAGCTCGCGTGCCGCCTGCGGCTGCACCATGTTGTAGATCCCGGCGCTGCCGCAGCAAAGCTCCTGCTCGGCCGGCTCGGCGATGGCAAGACCAGGGATCTGGGCGAGCGACTGCCTCGGCGCGCTCTGGACTCGTTGCGCATGGAGGAGGTGGCACGAGTCCTGAAACGCCACCGTGAGCGGGAGAGGGCTCCGCTCAGCCCGCACTCCCCGTCCGGCGAGCACCTCCGAGACGTCACGCACCTTCGCGGAGAACGCGGCGGCCCGATCAGCGTACGCCGGGTCGTCGGCGAGGAGGTGCACGTAGTCCTTCAGATTCGAGCCGCAGCCCGCCGCATTCGTGACGACGACCTCGACCTGGGCCCGCTCGAAGACGTCGATGAGCTTCCGCGCCCGGGCAAGGCCTTCCTCGAGCCGCCCTGCGTGAACGGCGAGCGCCCCGCAGCAGCGTTGGCGGGCCGGCGCGACGACCTCGAGCCCGTCGGCCGCGAGCACGCGGGCGGTCGCGGCATTCACGTCGCCGAAGACGACCTGCTGGACACAGCCCGTGAGAAGGCCGACCCTCCCTGATTTCTCGCCCTCGGCCGCTGTCACCTCCGCCGGACGCTCCGCCGAATGCCAGGGCGGTGCGATGTCGAGCAGCGGCGCAAGCGAGCGGGGAACGGGGAGGCGGCGGCCGAGCGGCTCCAGGGCGAGGGCGACGCGCATCCGGCGGGGATGCGGGAAGACACGGAA
>JBBQXH010000149.1:0-6492 GCA_038209835.1 Gaiellales bacterium
GGACGCTCGGGGCTCCGCCCGCTCGAACCTTCCGGCGCGTCGCGCTCCCGCTCGCTGCCAAAGGCCTCGGCGCCGGAACGACACTTGCCTTCGCACGGGGGCTCGGTGAGTTCGGCGCGACCATCATGTTCGCGGGGAGTCTTCAAGGTCGGACTCAGACTCTCCCGCTCATGATCTACGCGCAGCTCGGTCAGAACTTCGACGTCGCCCTGGCGGTGGGCGCGTTGCTCGTGATCGTGAGTCTCTCGATCCTCCTCTCGACGAAGGTGCTCTCATGGACGGGCTTCGCCTCGACCTTGCCGTTCCGCTCCGAACGTTCGATCTCGAGCTAGCGCTCGACGTAGCGCGGGGCCGCACGGTCGCGCTGGTCGGGCCGTCCGGAGCCGGCAAGACGACGGTCCTTCGATCGGTGGCCGGGCTCGTGCCGTCGTGCCGAGGGTCGGTGACGGTCGGAGGCGTGACGTGGCTCGATTCCGAGCGTGGACTTTGCCTTTCCCCCGAAGAGCGTTCGGTCGGGCTCGTGTTCCAGGACTACGCGCTGTTTCCTCACCTGAATGTCGAGCAGAACGTGGCGTTCGCCCGGCGTTCGCCCGCCGCGCCACTGCTCGAGCGGTTCGGGATCGGCCACCTCGCAGCGGCGAAACCGCGAGAGATCTCCGGGGGCGAGCGTCAGCGTGTCGCACTCGCCCGGGCGCTCGCCCGAGAGCCGCAGGTGCTGCTTCTGGACGAGCCCACCGCGGCGCTGGATGCGCACACGCGATCGACGGTGCGCGCAGAGCTCCGGCTCATGCTGCGCGAGATCGCTCTCCCAACACTCCTCGTCACTCACGACTTCGAGGACGCTGCTGCTCTTGCAGAGCTCGTCGGGGTCGTCGCCGACGGCAAGCTGGTTCAGCTCGACACGCCGACGGCGCTCGTCGAATCGCCTGCGAGCCCGTTCGTGGCCAGCTTCACCGGAGGGAACCTCGTTCCTGGCCTCGCGTCGCCGGGTCCGAACGGACTTGCTGTGATCGTCCTCGAAGCCGGCAGCGTCGTCTACTCGACAGACACCGAGGAGGGCCGGGTCGGGGTCGTCGTCCATCCCTGGGAAATCTCAGTTGCACGGGTGCCACCCGCCGACTCCACGCTCAATCATGTGGCAGCGCCGATCGGTGCGATGACGCCGGCGGGGAATCGCATGCGTATCCGTGTCGGCCCGCTCGTCGCCGAAGTGACGGCTGCGTCCTCCGACCGTCTCGGCCTCGCGGTCGGCGACGTCGTGGTCGCTTCGTTCAAGGCGACGGCGACGCGCCTCGTCCCGCTCGCCTGAGTCCGCTGCGTCCGCCTGTCCTGCGGGCCAACAATCGCCGTCCGATCTCGCCCGTGCGTCCAAGGAAGCGGTTCGTGACAAGGGCTACACTCGCCACATGTCTCTGCAACAGCACACTCAGGCCGAGCGGTTGATCGAGGACAAGGAGCGCTTCGTTGCGCGTGGAGTAGCAACTCCCCCGATCGTCGTCTCGCGCGCCGAGGGCGTCTGGATCGAAGACGTCGACGGCAAGCAGTACATCGACTTCGCGGGCGGCATCGGTTGCCAGAACACGGGTCACGGCCTCCCGGCGGTCGTTGCCGCGATTCACGAGCAGGCCGACCGCTACCTCCACCAGTGCGTCATGGTCGGGCTCTACGAGCCGTATGTCGAGGTCTGCAGGCGTCTCGCCGAAGCCTCCCCGTGCCGCGGCGCCGACCAGAAATCGGTGCTCGTCAACTCCGGCGCCGAGGCGCTCGAGAACGCCGTCAAGATCGCGCGCGTCGCAACCGGCCGCCAGGCGGTCATTGCGTTCGATCGAGGCTTCCATGGCCGCACGCTCCTGACGATGTCGATGACGAGCAAGGTCATGCCGTACAAGCTGGGGTTCGGCCCCTTCGCGCCAGAGGTCTATTTCGCCCCGGCGCCGTACGAGTACCGAGGCATCAGCTCCGACGACTCGATCCACGGGCTCGAGCTCCTGTTCAAGAGCCATGTCGACCCGAAGTCGGTCGCCTGCGTTGTCCTCGAGCCCGTTCAGGGCGAAGGCGGGTTCATCCCCATGCCGATGGATTTCCCGGCGCGTCTCGGCGAATTGTGCGACGCGCACGGGATCCTCTACGTGAACGACGAGGTCCAGTCGGGCGTTGGCCGGACCGGCCCGATGTGGGCGATCGAGCACTACGGGTTCGAGCCCGACCTGACGGCATCGGGCAAGTCGATCGGTGGAGGGCTGCCGCTCGCCGGGGTTACGGGGCGGGCCGAGATCATGGATGCAGTCCACCCTGGTGGGCTCGGCGGGACGTTCGGCGGGAATCCGCTCTCATGCGCAGCCGCCGTTGCCGTGCTCGACGCGGTTGGCGAAGGCGCGTTCCAGGAGCGTTCGGCTCATCTCGGCGGGGTAATCCGCGCTCGCCTCGAGGACATGGCGTCTCGCATTCCCCAGATCGGCGACGTGCGTGGACTCGGCTCGATGCTCGCCGTCGAGCTCGTCGAGGACCGCTCGACGAAGGCGCCGGCCGCCGCGATGGCCGCCGCCACGGTCGCAGCGGCTCGCGATCACGGCCTGATCCTTCTCGCCTGCGGCATCTACTCGAACGTGATCAGGATCCTCGTGCCGCTTGTCGTCTCGGACGAAGATCTCGAAACCGGCCTCGAGGCTCTCGAGGCGTCGCTCGCGAGCGCAGCGCAGGACTGACCGGGGAGCGCACCCGGAGGCGAGGGGGGCTCAGGGGCGGCTGGTAGCGGCGCCAGCCGAGCCCCTCGCGTCTCGCTCGGCGGCGGGACGGAATGCGTCCGGTCGCCCTCGCGTTGTCTACCTCACTGGATGGTCGAGTAGAGGGAGCGCAATGATCCTGGTCACAGGAGGAACGGGAACCGTCGGCGGAGAGCTTGTCCGCCTGCTCGTCGAACGAGGCGCCGATGTGAGGCTGCTTGCGCGGGACCCGGCGAAGGTCGCGGTCGAGGGCGTTCAGGTTGTCGCGGGTGACCTCTCTCGACCGGAGACCCTGGCGCCCGCCTTTGACGGCGTCGACCACTCCTTTCACCTGACACCCGGCGATCCCGACCAGTACACGCTGCACGCGAACCTGATCGAGGCGGCGAAGGCGGCTGGAGATGTCCACGTCGTGAAGATGGGCGCTGTCGGCACGAGCCTCGACTCAGCGTTCGCAGCCGGCCGTCAGTTCGCTCGCTCAGACGAGCTTCTCGAAGCCTCCGGTCTCGACTGGACGCTTCTCCACCCGCACGCCTTCATGCAGAACCTTCTCGCGAGCGCCGTAACGATCTCGGGCGAGGGAGTGCTCTACGGCACAACCGGCAACGGGAAGATCGGCACCATCGACGCGCGCGATATCGCTTTGGTGGCGGCTACGGTGCTCACCGAGCCCGGCCACGCCGGGAAGGCCTACCGGCTCACCGGCCCCGAGTCGCTGTCCTACGCCGACATGGCCACGCGGTTGTCCGCGGCGCTCGGGCGCGAGGTCAGCTACGTCGACATGCCGCCCGATGCCTACGGTGAGGCGTTGCGCGGCTTCGGGATGCCCGCCCCAGTCGCTGACGACCTCGTCACGCTGTACGGCCACATGTTCCGCGACGGCGAAGGGGACTACGTCACGAGCGACGTCGAGGACATCACCGGCGCACCTCCCCGAAGTCTCGATCAGTTCGCTCGCGACTACGCCTCCGCGTTTCAGACGGCCTGATGGACGGCGCGGGGGAGCGCATCCGAGCTGAGGTCGGGAGCTGGCCCGAGGTGAGCCTCGAGCCGCACCGCCTCGGCGGCGTCGAGTTTCTGATCGGTAAGCGCGAGCTTGGCCACCTTCACGGCGATCGACTCGCAGACTTGCCGTTCCCGCGCCGGATCCGCGACGAGCTGATCGCCGACGGACGGGTCGAGGAGAACCACGTTCTCCCCGACTCCGGCTGGGCGAGCCGGCGGATCGAGACGGATGCCGACGTGGACGATGTCATCGCGCTCTTCCGCCTCCAGTACGACCGGGCGACGACCAAGGCCGGGGTAGAGTGACCGTGCGTGTCTCGCCGCGCGGCCCTTATCGTCAATCCCGTCGCGACCGGTGTGACGCCCGAGCGGATCAGTGCGGTCGCAGGTGAGCTTGCCGAGGCGGGGCCGGTCGAGCAGCTCCTGACGGAGTACCAGGGGCATGCGACCGAGCTTGTCGCGCACGCCTGCAAGCACTACGACGAGATCTATGTCTATGGGGGAGACGGCGTCTACAACGAGGCCGTGAACGGCATGCTCTCGACCGTGCCGATCGGGTTCGTCCCGGGAGGGGCGACGAGCGTTCTGCCTCGCGCTCTGGGTCTCCCGCGGGATCCCATCGCGTGCGCGCGGCACTTCACCCGATCGAATGGGACGCGGAGGATCTCGCTGGGGCGCGTCAACGGGCGACGGTTCACGTTCTGCGCCGGGCTCGGCCTCGACGCCGAGATCGTTCGGTCGACCGACTCGCGCGGCCGGGACAACGGGAAGCGCGCGAGCGATCTCGCTTTCGCCGCCGACCTCGGCAAGATCGTCAAGGGACGCAGGGGCCGTCTCGAACCCATCATGACCGTCGAAGGCCATGGCCGCTGCGCCTTTCTCGTCGCTGCCAACTGCGACCCCTACACGTACGCGGGACCGATTCCGCTCCGCGCGGCCCCCCTCGCGAGCTTCGAGCTGGGGCTCGACCTCGTCGGGCCCAAGCGTCTCACCCCTGCCGGGTTCGCTCACCTCGTCTGGTCGCTCACGGTCAGGCCCGGACACCACCTCACGAGCAACTACCTCTATCTCCACGACGTCGACGGCGCTCGGGTCGTCTGCGACGGCCCGACGCCCCTTCAGGTCGACGGGGAGGACCTCGGAGACGTCACAGACGCGATTCTCGAGTCGGAACGAGGTGCGCTCACCGTCCGCATATGAGTTTGGGTGCCCCCGCCCGGAAGCTTGTTCTCGCGATCATCGACGGCCTCACGCCGGAAATGCTGGAGCGGGGAATCGAGGAGCGCCGGCTTCCGGCGCTTCGCTTTCTGTCGGAGCACGGGTCGTATGCGCGAGGGGTGAGCGTCTTCCCTTCGGTCACACCGGTCTGCCTCAGCTCGATAGCGACCGGTGGCGCCTCTGACCTCCACGAGATCCCACATCTCGTCTGGTACCACCGGGGTGAGAGCCGGATCGTCGAGTATGGATCGTCGCTCGGGGCGGTCTGGGCCGCCGGGCTCCGCGGAACGCTTCGGGACTCGATCGTCGAGATGAACCGCTCGCACCTCTCGGCCGCCGCGACGACGATCTTCGAGTCGCTCGAGGACGCCGGCCTCGTCACCGGTGCAGTGAACTTCACCTGTTACCGGGGCCGCCACGATCACCGGATCCGCCTGCCCGTCGCTGCAAGCCGAAACCGCTGGTACGAGACGGTCAAAGGCCCGGCACGGTTCTTCTTCTTCAATCTCTACGAGTCGGACGACGTCGGCTCGCCGCTGGCGGTCAGGTCGCGAACCGCAGGATCGGTCGACGCCTACGCCGTTGCGGTGGGGCGCTGGCTCGTCACGAGAGACGGCTTCGACTTCCTCGTCTACTACCTGCCGGACTACGACTACGCGTCTCACGCCTCAGGACCCGCGGGAACCGAGGAGGCGCTTCGTCGCGCCGACGACGCGCTCGCCGAGCTCCTCCGAGCGGCCGGCGGTTTCGAGGAGTTTCTCGAGCGCTACGCGATCGTCGTCTGCTCCGACCACGGCCAGACTCGAGTCGAGCGGCCAGCGAGGCTCGAGGATGCATTCGGCGACCTCAGCGTCCTTTCGCCCGGGAAGCGCAGCCGGGAGCAAGCCGATCTCGCGATCACCGCCTCGAACCGGGCCGGGATGGTCTACCGGATGTCACCGGCTGCGCCCGGCGCCCGTGAGATCTCATTGCGGCTCGAGCGGATCCAGGGTGTTGATCTCGTGCTCTTTCGCGAAGCAGATCTCGTCGTTGTGCGCCGGCAGGGTGAGGAGCTCCGCTACCGGCCGTCGGACCACGGTTGGTACGTCGAGGGTGATCCCGCGCTCCTCGACGCCGGCGAGTATCCGAACGGGCTCGAGCGGGCCTGGCGCGCGCTCGCCTGCCGGGCTGGGGGTGACGTCTACGTGTCTGCTGCCCCAGGGTGGGAGTTCACGGATCTCGGCGGCCGTCATCACGCCGGCGGAGGAAGTCACGGCTCGCTTCTCGCGGGCGACTCCGTGGTGCCCATGCTCGCCGCCGGATTCGAATCGACGCCGTTCTCCGAGACACCGTCGATCGTCGATCTCGCGGGGATCGTCAAGACCCATCTCGGCCTCGGCAGCCCCGGCGACCGGCTCACCCGTGCCTGAGTCCGACGGCCCGCGCGCGGACATGGTCGAGCGCCAGCTCAGGACACGTGGCATCGGCGACGAGCGAGTGCTCGCAGCGATGGGCCTCGTGCCGCGTGAGCTCTTCGTCCCGCTGGAAGTGAGGGACCAGGCGTACT
>JBBQXH010000150.1:0-6434 GCA_038209835.1 Gaiellales bacterium
GTCCTGGCGGCCTGCGGCCGCGTCCGCTGCGCGTCGCTTCGCTCCTTGCTTTACGCCCAGCCCAAGTCGTCGAGCCGGTCGTCGTCGATCCCGAAATGGTGCGCGAGCTCATGGAGGACGGTGATCCGGATCTCCTCCTCCAGCAGGTCGGCGTCGTACCCGAACTCCTCTTCGAGCGGTCGGCGGTAGATCTCGATCTTGTCCGGCAGCGCGCCCGCGTAGCCCGAGTCCCGCTCGGTCAGCGGGATGCCCGTGTAGAGGCCGAACACGTCCGGATCCTCGGGGTTCTCGGCCTCGACGACGATCTCGACGTTCGACATCGCTTGCCGGAGCTCGTCCGGGAGGGACTCGAGCGCTGCATGCACGTGTTCCTCGAACCGTGTCATGCCCGCGACGGACGCTAGCGAACGATCAGCGCGAGCAGCGCCTTCTGCGCGTGCAGGCGATTCTCCGCCTGATCCCATGCGGCCGACCGTGGCCCGTGGAGGATGCTCTCGCTGATCTCCTCGCCCCAGTGAGCGGGGAGGCAGTGCATGACGACTGCGCGGGCGGAAGCGCGGCCGAGCAGCTCCTCGTCGACGCGGTACCCGTCGAACGCCTTCAATCGCTCGTCGTGCTCCTCCTCCTGGCCCATGCTCGTCCAGACGTCGGTGTACACGACGTCGGCATTCTCGGCCGCGGCGGCCGGATCGTTGACGAGCTCGAGTGAGCCACCGGCCGCGGTTGCAGCTTCTCGCGCCGAGGAAACGACCGCGGGATCCGGTTCGTATCCCGCCGGCGTCGCGACGGCAACGTCACCGCCGAGCTTCGCACAGGCGACCATCAGCGAGTGGCAGACGTTGTTCCCGTCACCCACGTACGCGACGCGGACACCCTCGACCGTCCCGAACCGCTCCCGGATGGTCATCACGTCGGCCAGCGCCTGACAGGGGTGGAAGTCGTCCGTCAGGCCGTTCACGACGGGGACGGTGGCGTGCTCGGCGAACTCGTCGACGTCCGATTGAAGGAATGTCCTGATCATGACAGCGTCGACGTAGCGGGAGAGAACGTTTGCGGTGTCCCTGATGGTCTCGGATGTACCGAGGTGCAGCTCGCCGAGCCCGAGATGCAGCGCAGTCCCTCCGAGATGGCTCATCCCGGCCTCGAACGAGACTCGCGTTCGGGTCGAGGGCTTCTCGAAGATCATCCCGAGTGTCCTTCCGGGCAGAAGCCGATGCTCGCTTCGCGCGTGCTGCAGGGTCTTCAGCTCGGCCGCGAGGTCGAGGAGCGTCTTGAGCTCGTCCGGCGACCAGTCCGCGATCCGGAGCAGGTCGCGCCCCCTCAGGTGGTCGGCGCACATGCCAGGATCCTAGAGTAGAGGCTACGCGTCGATGCGTTCGCGGAGCCCGTCGACCAGAGCGTCGAACTCGAGCGTCGAGCCCATCACCTCGTCCGCGATCGTGTCGGCGCTCATGCCCTGGCCCTCGCTCCACAGCTCGCGCAGGAGCGATCCCGCCTTCCGATCGGCGAACCACGCGCGCCCGTGCTCCTCGCGGAGAAAGCGCGAGAGCTGCGCCTCGAGCATCCACGCGCGGAGATAGGCGGAGACGTAGAAGCCCGGGTCGACATCGGCGAGCGAATCGGCTGGCGTGTACTCGACCTTCGTCGCATCCGTCAGCAGCTCGGCGTAGCGGTCGGGCATCCGCTCGGGATCGCCATTGCCGTGGAGCTCCAGCTCGTAGAGGAGCTTTGCCGTGTAGCGTCGCGCGAAGTAGAGGATGACGGCCGCAGACTCGGAGGCGAACTCGTCGGGCCTGCCGAAGTCGAGGCGCCGCGTGAGCCAGACGGGATCCGACACGAGATGCTCGATCAGAAACGCCCAGCACTCGCTCACGGCGTTGTCTCCGAGGCGGGTCGCCTCGAAGGGGAGGCTCGAGCTCGTGTGCGCGAAGTGCTCCGCGTGGCCTGCCTCGTGGAACAGCGCGTTCCAGTCGTCGAGCCCGCCGATCGGCTGGATCATCAGCACGATGCGGCCGGGTACCTCGATCGGGAAGCAGTAGGCGCGCGGCGACTTCTGCGGTCGCTGCTCGAGGTCGAGCTCGACGTTGCGCTGCGCGCGCAGATCGACGCCGAGATCTTGGAGTGTCGATTCGAGCGCCGGCACCATGCCCTTGGCGGGGAAGCCACTGTCCCAGGTCGTGGCGCGCAGGAGCCGGGGCACATCCCAGCGCCGCGCATCGTCGATTCCGATGCCGATGCGCCCTCGCAGGAGCCGATCGAACGCAGCCACGTGCAGATCCTCGGTGTCGGCGAGGAACCGCTCGCAGCGTGCGCCGAGTTGGTCGAGGCCGAAGCCGAAGCGCTCGTAGAGCTCGCGGTACGTCCCGCCACCGAGCTCTCCCGCGGCCTCGTGTGTCTGTTCGAGAGCATCCGCGAGGACGGGGTTCAGCTCGCCGACGAGTGAGATCCGCGCCCGTTCGAGTCGCTCGCGGCGGTCGCGGTCGGCCTCGTTCGCGATCGCGGGCCGCAGCATCCGGTAGCCGATCGTCTCTCCGTCGACGTCGGCCTCGAGGCCCGCCTCGAGCTCCGAGAGCCGCTCCTCCTGCGTTCGCGTGAGGTTGCCGAGGTAGCCCTCGGAGCCGAACCGCCAAAGTTCGGTTGATCCGCTCTCGCGGAGATCGTCGCACGCCTCGAGCGTCGTGAGCGACGCGTGTCGGTCGTAGATCGACGCCAGCTCGAGCCTGTCCTTCTGCCCGCTCAGGTGGAGGTAGTACTCCTCGTTCAGCGCAGCGACGAAGCGATCGGCCTCGTGGCGGTAGGCGTCGAGCTCACGCGATGAGGACGAGAGCTCCGACACGATTTCCAGGATATCCGGGGGCGAGGCACAGCTTTGAAAGAGCAACGCAGTCGCCGTCTGTAGGATGGCCGCCGTGCGCGAGTTCAGCGTCGAGACGGAGCGCCGGACGCATGTCGTCGACGTAACGGCACAGGTGCGGGAATGCGTCGACTCCACCACCGAGGCCGCGGCTGTCGTCGTCTACGTCCCCCACACCACGTCCGGGATCGTCATCCAGGAGCACGCGGGGTCAGACCTCGACGTCGCCCGCGACCTCGAGATGGCGCTCGAGCGCGTGGTCGAGGACGGGTGGCCGTGGAAGCACTTCGAGGAGGGGAACATCAACCCGTGGGCCCATGCCCGCGCCGCCCTCACCGCCACGTCGGTCGTGATTCCCCTCGCCGACGGGAAGCTCGCGCTGGGGACGTACCAGGGCATCTTCTTCTGCGAGTTCGACGGCCCGAAGACGCGCCGGGTCTACGTCGCCGAGCTGCGGTAGCGCTCGAACGAGCGCGACGGATCGAAGGCCGACTCGGCGAGGACATACCCCTGCGTCGTCAGGTAGCCGACGAGGCCGACCGCGACCACGTCGAGCGGCGAGTCGTTGACGGCCAGCGAGACGGCGACGGCGAGCGCGATCGAGAGCGGCAGCGCCTTGGCCGAGCGAGACAGGTCGCTGGCCGCGAGGCGGATCGAGAGGAGGAGCAGGACGATCACCGCCAGGATGACGAGCAGTGCGAGGTACCAGTGCTCGGTCGCCCGCTCCCACGAGAGCACGACCCGATCCCAGAGGTCGGCCGCGAAGCCAGAGGGGCCGCCGCCGACGGCGCTCGTGAGATGGCTCGACGCGCCCGTGAGCGAATCGACCGCAACGACCGCGACGACGGCCGCGACCGCGAGCGCGACGACCGCGATCACGGCACGCCTCCTGACGTCCGAGAGCTCGACGGCGAGGAAGGCGAAGGCGACAACGAGGACGATCGATCCGCCGCCGTCGGCTCCGAAGCGACTCCCGGCGACCGCGACGAGGGTCACCGCCGCGAGCAGGATCGCCGGGACCCAGCCGACCCTTCCCTTCAGGAGAGCGACGCCCGCGAGCGCCGGGACGAGGAGCATTGCCGACAGGAGGTTGGACAGCCCGTAGAAGCGTGAGTTCTGGCTCGGTCCGAGCGGCGACAGCGCGACCGCGGTCGAATCGACGGCCAGAGCCACGAGGTACCCGACGACGACGGCCGATAGGACGAGAGCGACCCCGAGGCTCGACCGCACGGTCAGCGCGAGCAGCGGCGCGCCCGCCGCGACCGCGAGCCCGAGAACGAGCAGGACAACCCAGAGCGACGAGATACCGGCGGCTCCGAGGACGAGGTTGGCGCCGAGTGCGGTAGCGAATCCGAGCAGCGCCGCACGCGGAAAGACGAAGGCGGAAGCGAGGATCAGGACGCCGATTAGGAGCGACGCGATCGGTCTGGCACGGCCATTTGCGTCGATGCGGCCGTCGAGCGTCTCGAGGTGTGCCAAGGCGTCGCTCGACGGCGTCGACGACAGCCCGCTGTCGCGCCCGAGGGCGGTCGGCGCAACGTCCGCGACGGTGACGAGTCCCGGAACCCGGGTCGAGGACGATGTCAGGAGCCCGTGGAAGCCGTCTCCGAGCACGGCGATCGGGTAGCGCTGGTCGTTCGGCTGATCGCCGCCGGATGGGAGCCCGAGGACGATCGCGGTTCCCGAGCTAGGAGGGCTGTCGGCGCGTGTCACCGAGATTAGCCGCGGGCCGGTGGGGAGCCCGCCTCGAAGCGAGTTGCGGACGGACCCGCGCTCGAGCCCTGCAAGCGCCGCCTCCTCGGAGATCCGCGGACCGGCGCCCGGGACGAGCAGGCCGATCGCAGCGCGGCTCTGCAACGGTACGAGATCCGCGAGCTCGAGCCCGGGAACGACGACGACGCGGTAGGACTGCGTCTCGGCGCGGGCCTCGCCGGCAAGCACCGCCAGCGCCGTCGCGACGAGCACGGCTGCCTTCGTGAGGGACCCGACTCGTGCTCGCATATCCGGCTCGGCGGGTACCGTAGTCGAAATCGCAGTCGACGCCACCCTCGCTTCCCGGACGACGAGCCTCGCCCGCCGCGAGGTATTCGCTGCTGCCGGGATCGCGGCCGTCGTCGCGCTCGGGCTCGTCGTCTTCGGCCCGCCCGCCGGCGACGCGGCGGCTCACCTGTACCGAACGCTTCTCGTTCGCGACGGCGTCTTCGTGTGGGACAACCTCTGGTACGGCGGCCAGTACCCACTCGCGTCCTACAGCCTCCTCTACTATCTGCCCGCCGCGATCGTCGGGAACCTGCCGCTCGTCGTCGCTGCCGTCGTCGCGTCGGCGGCGCTCTTCGCGTCGATTGCGATGGAGGAGTGGGGGGAGGCTGCGCGCTGGCCGTCGCGCGTGTTCGCCGTCTGCGTCTGCGCCCCCGTCTTCACCGGCACCTACGCCTACGCGGCAGGTTTCGCCGCGCTGCTCGCCGCGCTCTGGGCCTTCCAGAACGGACGCCGCTGGCTCGGGATCGTGTGTGCAGGGCTGACCCTGGGATTCAGCCCGCTCGCCTTTGTGTTCCTCTGCCTTGCCCTCGCCGCCGTCGCGGGCGCCGACAAGCCGCCCCGCCGAACCGTGATCGTCGTGTCGTCGTGGCTCGCCGCCTTTACGGGGATCCAGCTCGCGGTGAACGTGCTCTTTCCGGCCGAGGGCCGCTACGACTTCCGGCTGAAGGAGCTCGCCTGGATCCTGATCGCGAGCGGGCTCGGGTGGTTCATCGCCAGCCGAAGCCCGCGGGGCCGCGCACTCGCACTCCTGTTTCTCTTCGTCGGGGCCGTCTGTCTCGTCGCTTTCTTCGTGCCGTCCCCGGTCGGCTCGACCCTCACCCGGTTCCGCGTGGTCGTCCTCCCGCTTGCGCTCGTCGCCGTGTGTCTCGTCGCCTGGCGTCCCCGCTGGCTCGCCGCAGTTGCGCTCGTTCTCGCGGTGCAATACACGTTTAGCCCGTACTACTCGGTGGCGTCGGGGCTGACGGACACGCGTGCCGCCCGCGAGTCCTACTGGGAGCCGGCACTCGCGTTTCTGCGGGCACATCCTGACGCGAATCACCGGGTGGACGTGGTACCGACGTTCGATAACTGGGAGGCGTACTACGTGCCGAAGGCCGGGTTTCCGCTCGCACGCGGCTGGTTCCGCCAGCTCGACCTCGCACGGAATTCCGTCCTCTATGACGAGGGGCTGACCGGCGCCGAATACCAAGCCTGGCTCCGGGGCCTGGGCGTGCGGTACGTCCTTCTGCCACATGTGCCACTCGACCGGCTCGCCGCCGGAGGGCAGGCTTCGCTCCTGCGCTCGGGGGCGTCGGGCCTCGTGCGGGTCGGGGAGGCTCCCGGCTGGACGTTCTACGAGCTTCCGACATCCACGCCGATCCTGACCGGCCCCACGCACGTCGCCCTGACCGCCTTCGAGCACGAGCGCATCGCTGGCCGGATCGGGGCTCCCGGCGCGTACCTCCTCCGCGTTCGGTACACGCCCTACTGGGACGTCCGCGCCGGGGACGTGTGCCTCGAGCGAGCGCGGGGCGGCATGACACGAATCGTGGCGCGGCGT
>JBBQXH010000151.1:0-6429 GCA_038209835.1 Gaiellales bacterium
TCGCTGTGCGCCGCGCCTGTACGGCCGCTTCGCGACCGTGAAACTTTCGTGGCCGGCTACCGCCGTCCACTGCGCGCGCCTCCGGCGCCTTGCTGGTACGGCCGCTGCCGCGGCCGTGAGCCTCCGTGGCCGGCTTCCGCCGTCCACTGCGCGCGCCTCCGGCGCTTTGCTATCTCTTCGAGAACTGCGGGCGCTTGCGAGCCTTCTTCAGACCCGCCTTCTTGCGCTCCACCTCACGGGCGTCCCGCGTCAGGAAACCCTCTCGCTTGAGCGTCACCCGCAGGTTCGGGTCGGCCTCGACGAGCGCGCGGGCGATCCCGTGGCGAAGCGCCCCGGCCTGGCCGGCGACTCCGCCTCCGTGGAGCCGAGCCCGGAGATCGAATTTGCCCTCGACTCCGGCGATGCGCAGGGGCGATGTCGCCGCCGTGCGGAGAGAATCCCGAGGGAAGTACTCCTCGAGCGAACGTCCGTTGATCCAGGTCGTGCCGTCGCCGGGACGGAGGATCACCCGTGCGACGGACGTCTTGCGCTTGCCGGTGCCGCGGTACTGCGCGATATCACTCACTCTGCGTTGCCCTTCGGGTCGGGATCGGGAGGGGCTCCGGCGCCTGTGCTTCGTGCGGATGATCCGGGCCCGCGTAGATCTTGAGTTTGGTGATCTGGGCACGGCCGAGCTTGTTGCGCGGCAGCATCCCCTTCACGGCTTTGCGAATGACCTCGGTCGGTCGCCTGTCGAGTTGCTCTGCAAGCGTCCTCGACCTGATCCCGCCGGGGTAGCCGGAATGGCGGTAGTAGAGCTTCTGCTGGAGCTTCTTGCCGGTCACGCCGATCTTCTCGGCGTTCACGACGACGACGAAATCACCGGTGTCCACATGGGGGGTGTAGCCGGGCTTGCGCTTGCCGCGAAGCGTGTCGGCGATCTGCGTGCTGAGACGCCCGAGAGTCTGCCCCTCGGCATCGACGATGAACCACCGCCGCTCCACATCCGCAGGCTTTGCGTTCCAGGTTTTCATGGCGTCACAGAAAAGTGGCGGACAGGGCGTCCGCCGAGCGTCGATTGTAGCAGCCCCTCGCGGAATGCAGCTGACCCGCCACGGGACGGATGACGAACGCACGGGGTCCCGAGTGCCGTACCTGCGACTCGACCGACCGCGACGAGCCTCCGCCCCCGCCCGAGCAATTCGACGAACGGAAGGCCCGCAACGATCTCGGCTTTCGTCGGAGCCCGGTTCGAGTCCGGGCGTCCGGGTTGATGAGGGTGCCCCGGGACGACGTTCCAGAGCAGGACATGCTCCTCGAGCTCGAGCTCCGCGAGCACGCGATGGACGATCGTGGCAGTCGCCTCTGCCGGCCCTCGACCGGTGAGCTGCCGTTCGGACGTGAACGGAACGCCGGAGACTCGCGCCCCGCGGTACCCGGGAGCTTCACCGACGAGCAGCAATCGCGCCGCGCACCGGGACTCGAGGTAGTCGCACAGTCGCGAGCGCCGGGCGTCTGCCCCCTCCCCATCCCGGTAGAAGTTGACCGTGTCGCCGAACGACGCCGCAGCGAGTCGGTCGACGAAGGCGCGGGGCTTCATCGGGGCGTAGCGTACGCACGATGCGGCAATCCACCGCTCCCCTCTACGCGGGCGGGTTCCTCGGCCCCTTCGGCGGCGCGATGATCGTAGCGCTCATCCCCAGCATCGCGGCCGGGCTCAACACGTCTGTCGGCCTCGTTGCAGGGGCGATCACCGCCTACATGATCCCGTTCGCGACGCTTCAGCTGTTCTCCGGAACCATCGCCGAGCGAGTCGGCGCGGCACGCGTCGTCCGGACGGCATACGTGGCATTCGGGATCGCCGCAATCCTCTGCACGATCGCGCCCAACATCGGCGTCTTCATCACCGGTCGGACGCTGATGGGAGCATCGAATGCGTTCCTTACGCCCGTCCTCCTCGCCGCGCTCTCCGAGGCCGTGCCGAAAGCGGTGCTCGGGCGCAGCGTCGGGACGTTCGCCGCCGTCCAGGTAGCCGGGCTCAGTCTCGCCCCGGTCATCGGAGGCGCACTCGGAGAGGTGTCGTGGCGGCTTGCCTTCGGCCTCGTCGCAGTCGTCGCATTCGCCCTCGCGCTGCGCAGGGTCGACGTCAGATCCCGGCCGAAAGACGATCGTGCATCCCTCCGCGACCTCGTCAGCCGGTGGATCGGCCTGCTCGCCGCGACGGCCATGGCCGGCTATCTCGGGTTCACGGCGATCGGCTTCGTCGTAGCCCTCGTTGCAGCGCAGGAATACGGGCTCGGCTCTGCGGCGAGCGGACTCATCGTCGCCTCATACGGCGCGGGCGGGATCCTCTTTGGACGCTACGCGGGTACCGTCGCCGACCGCGCCGGGCGGCCGGCCACGGCTCTCGCCGGGACGGTCGCCTGCGGTGCTGGTGTGCTCGGCATGGCGTTCGCTCCGTCGGCATGGAGCATCGCGGTCATCTTCTTCCTCGTCGGATGCGCGTCGGCCTTCGTCTGGGCGGGGCTCAACACGATCGCCGTCGAAGCGTTCCCCGAAAACCGGGCAGGCGCCGTTTCCGCGTACAGCGCGTTCAAGTTCGTCGGCGTTGCGATCGCGCCGCTTCTCTATGTACCGATCTTCGAGAACGACATGCGCACGCCCTTCCTCGTCGCGACGGCGTTCTCTGCGGTCACCGCCGTCCTGATCGTCCCCTGGTTCGCCCGGTACCGCTCCGGCACCTACGCGGAGACACCGAGCGCGGGGTTGGCCGACCCCTGATCCACCGGGGGTCAGGCCAGGTCGAGTACGCGCTTGATGCTTCGCACGGCTTGCCCGATCCGGTGCTCGTTCTCGACGAGCGCGAAGCGGACGAACCCGTCACCTCCCGGGCCGAACCCGACACCGGGGCTGACCGCGACCTTGGCCTCCCGCGTCAAGAGCGTTGCGAACTCGAGCGAGCCGCCGGTGGCGTGAGATGCCGGGATCGGCGCCCACACGAACATCGTCGCACGCGGCTTCGGAAACTCCCAGCCGATCCGCGCGAGCCCGTCGCAGAGCGCGTCGCGCCGGGAGCAATAGATGTCGCGCACGATCTCGGGGTACTCGGGGTTCTCGTTCATCGCGATGATCGAGGCGATCTGGATCGGCTGGAACGTGCCGTAGTCGAGGTAGGACTTCAGCCGCGCGAGCGCCTGTACGACCTTCGCGTTCCCGAGCAGGAATCCGACGCGCCAGCCGGCCATCGAGAACGACTTGGTCAGCGTGTACAACTCGACCGCGACGTCCTCCGCACCGTCCACCTGCAGGATCGACGGAGGCTCGTAGCCGTCGAATCCCAGGTCTGCGTAGGCGAAGTCGTGGACGAGGAGCACCTCGTTGTCGCGGGCGAAATCGACAGCTCGCTGCATGAAGTCGAGATCGACGGTGGCGGTCGTCGGATTGTGCGGGAACGAGATGATAATCACCCTCGGTCTCGGCCAGGAGCGCTCGAACGTCTCGACGATGTTGCCGAACAGATCCTCGTCGGGCCCCATCGGAACACGCGCGACCTCGGCGCCCGCAAGCACGGGCGCGTAGATGTGGATGGGGTAGCTCGGGCTCGGAACAACCGCCGAGTCCCCCGGCTGAAGCAGTACCCACATGAGGTGCGAGAGCCCCTCCTTCGCTCCGATCGTCGTGATCGCCTGGGTATCCGGGTCGAGACTGACACCGAACTTCCGCTCGTAGAGAGCGCAGATCGCCTGGCGGAGCTTCGGGATCCCGCGACTCGACGAGTACCGGTGGTTGCGAGACTTCTGCGCCGCCTCGCACAGCTTGTCGACGACCGCTGGCGGCGACGGGATATCGGGATTGCCGAAGCCCAGATCGATTACGTCCTCGCCTGCCCGGCGAAGCTCGACCTTGAGCTGATCCATGACCGCAAAGACGTATGGCGGAAGCCCGCCGATCCGCCGAAACTCGAGGCCGAAGTCGGTGGCGAGATCGGGCCTGCGGGTCGCGCTCACGGAAGGCATGCTAGCCAGCCGGCCAGAACGTCATGGCTAGCATGCAGGCCGATGCGTACGAGATTCGCCCTTACCGCTGCGGTCGCCCTGCTTGCCGGGCTGGCACTGGCGCACCCTGCCGGCGCCGTTAAGGCAACGGCGATCGACCGCGTCCTGCGGGAGTTCGAGTCTCCGCTCGCCGGGCACGGGAGGACGTTCGTGGAAGAGAGCAAGAAGAACGGCATCCACCCGCTCTTTCTCGTCTCGATCACAGGGTTCGAATCGACACTTGGCCGCGCCCGGACATGCGGGCGAAAGAACCCCTTCGGCTGGGGCCCGTGCACCGATTTCAAGACCTGGGATGGCGCCATCCGGGCCGTTGCTGCCGGCCTCCGGCGCGGGTACGTCGAGGACGGGCTCAACGGCCCGTGGGAGATCGGCGAGCGCTACTGCGGCTGCCCGAGCTGGAAGAAGGGCATCACGCGCTGGTGGAAGGAGTTCGCCGACCCGCCCGTCCGCGCGACGCAAGGACCGCGGTAGCGGACGGCCAGCAAGGCGCCAGAGGCGCCGCGCAGTGGGCGGCGGCAGCCGACCACGGAGGCTCACGGCCGCGGCAGCGGCCGTACGGGCCGCGAAGTTCAGGCCGTGAAGCGGCCGTATCCAGGGGCGCAGAGCCTCTCTGCGCGCACTGCGGTAGCGGGCTCACCCGCCGGATACCGCAGCATTCCCGACCGCGGCATCTCGATCTGCCCCTGACTCCTCCCAGCCCGCCGCAACGAGGAGGTCTCCGGCGCCGCAACATCGTTCAGCTGGACAAGACCGTCTCCCCCGGTGAGATCGCCCCCCACCGCGGGCGCCGCCCGGGCTGCCCTGATCACCTCACCGGCCGTGCGGTAGCGGTCGTCGCGCTGTTTCGCCATCGCGGTCGCGATCACGTCGTCGAGCGCTTCGGGGATCTCCGGCCGCTGTTCGCTCAGACGCGGCGGTGGATCGTGCAGATGCGCGTACATCACGGCGACGTCCTGCGTGCGGACGAACGGCGGCGATCCGGCAAGGCACTGGAACAGCAGGCAACCGACCGCATAGACGTCGACGCGCCCGTCCAGATCCTGGTCCGTGAACTGCTCCGGCGCCGCGTAGTCGGGCGTTCCGACAAAGAATCCGGTACGGGTGAAGGCAGCCGAGGACGACATCTTCGCGATCCCGAAGTCCGACAGGTACACGTGCTCCTGCATCCCGACGCCCCCTGGAAGGACGACCAGGATGTTCGCCGGCTTCACATCGCGGTGGATCAGACCGCGATCGTGAGCGGCGTCGAGCGCGCCTGCGACCTGCCCGAGAATCGATAGCGTCCGCTCGGGATCGAGCGGCCCCTCGCGCTTGAGCACCGCGCGGAGGTCATTCCCGTCTACCCATCGCATCGCGATGAAGAGCAAGCCGTCGGTCTCGCCAGCCTCGTAAACGGGAATGATATTCGGGTGGTCACACAGAGCAGCGAGACGGGACTCGCGCTCGAAGCGCGCACGGAACTTCTCGTCCTCGGCGAGCTCAGGGGCGAGAACCTTGATCGCGACGGTTCGCTGAAGCGACAGCTGCACGGCCGTAGACGACGCCCATACCGCCGCGTCCCACCAGAGCCTCGATGCGGTACCCGGCGAGCTCGTCGCCGATCGCGTATTCGGCTTTCACGCCAACCGAGTTGTACAAAGGTCACGTGGGGAGGCGCGCGCCGCCCCGACAGGGGGAGACGGCCGCCCCAGCGCCTGTGCGGGCTCAGCTTAGCCCTCGGATACGGCCGCTTCGCGGCCTGACGCTTCGCATCCTGGCGCCTTCGGCGCGTCTGCTGCGCGCCGGCTGCGCCGGCTTGCGGGATACGGCCGCTTCGCGTCCTGACGCTTCGCGTCCTGGCGCCTACGGCGCGTCCGCTGCGTGGCGCCTTCGGCGCCTTTGCATTATTCCCATTCGATGGTGGCCGGCGGTTTGGACGAGATGTCGAGCGCGACGCGGTTGACCTGGGGAATCTCGTTGATGATTCTCGACGAGACGGTCTCGAGGAGGTCGTACGGCAGGCGGGCCCAGTCTGCGGTCATCGCGTCCTCCGAGGTGACTGCCCGGATGACGATCGGATAGGCGTAGGTTCGTGAGTCGCCCTGGACGCCCACCGAGCGAATCGCCGGCAGCACGCAGAAGCTCTGCCAGAGCTCCCGGTAGAGCCCCGCTCGCCGGACCTCTTCCTGGAGGATCGCGTCGGCCTCGCGCACGATGTCGAGCCGTTCGCGGGTGATGTCGCCGACGATCCGGATCGCGAGGCCGGGGCCGGGAAACGGCTGCCGCCAGACCATCGCCTCCGGCAGGCCGAGCTCCTCGCCGACTCTTCTCACCTCGTCCTTGAAGAGCATCCGCAACGGCTCGACCAGCTCGAAGTCGACCTCCTCGGGAAGTCCGCCGACGTTGTGGTGGGACT
>JBBQXH010000152.1:0-6417 GCA_038209835.1 Gaiellales bacterium
GTTCTGTGGGGCCCATCGGCGGTCAAGTCGCCGGCCTATGGAGAGACCGCGAAAGCGATGGAGCAGGAGGACATCGACGAGGTGGTCGCCTGGTGGGCCCGGTGCGCGGAGCTCTCGCGCGAGGGCGGTTTCGACGGCACCGAGGTGCACATCGCGCACAGCTATCTCCTCCACTCGTTCCTCTCCCCCGTCTACAACAAGCGCACGGACGGGTACGGCGGCTCGTTCGAGAACCGGCTGCGCTTCGCGCGGGAGGTGATCGACGCCGTTCGCAGCCGCGTCGGCTTCGATTGGGTCGTCGGCGTCAGGATCACACTCAGCGACTTCATCCCGGGCGGGCTCGGGCCGGGCGATGCGGTGCAGACCGCCCGCATGCTCGAGGACGACGGCAAGGTGGACTACATCAACGTCACCGCCGCCGGCTACCACAACATCCACATGGCGATCCAGCCGTCAGACGCGCCCGACGGTTACCTCGTCGAGCTTGCGGCGGAGGTCAAGAGCGCCGTTCGACGACTGCCGGTATTCACGATCGGCGGCATCAAGGATCCCGCGATGGCGGAGGAGATCGTCGCTTCGGGCAAGGCCGACATGGTCGCGCTGACCCGCACGCAGATCGCCGACCCCGAGTTTGCGAACAAGGTTCGGGAGGGCCGCGAGGACGAGCTCTACCACTGCATCCGCGGCAACCAAGGCTGCATCGGCCGCGTGTTCAAAGGCATGGCGATCAACTGCACCGTGAACCCAGCCGCTGGTCGCGAATCGCGCTTCGGGATGGGTACGTTGACCCCGACCGAGAGCCCGGCGCACTGGCTCGTCGTCGGCGGAGGCCCCGCCGGGATGAAGGCGGCGGAGACGCTCGCCAAACGCGGTCACCGTGTGACACTGCTCGAGCGGGAGGCGCAGCTCGGCGGCCAGGTCAACCTCATCCTCGAGACCCCTGGCCGGGAGACGTTCTCGTGGATCACGCAGGATCTCGAGCGCCACATGCGCAAGGCCGGCGTCGAGATCCAGCTCGGTACGGAGGCGACACCGGAGACGGTTACCGCGATCGGGGCGGACGGCGTCGTCGTCGCGACGGGAGCCGTCCCGTCACGCAGCTGCTTCTCGATAGTCAACCCGCTCGTCGACGAGCTGCCCGGGGTCCGTCAGGACAACGTCGTGCACGCCTGGGACGTCCTCCAGGACTCTCGCCCGGTCGGCGAGCGCGTGGTCGTCCTCGACGACGACGGCAGCCGCTACGCCGCTGGCGTCTGTGAGGTTCTGCTCGACGGAGGAAAGCACGTCGAGGTCGTGAGCCGCTTCAACGCGCTCTTCCCGTCCACGATGTACGGCCTCGACATGGCGATCCTCTACAACCGGCTGATGAGCAAGGGGCTCACGGACCGGCTCAATCACTGGGCGAAGTCGGTTGACGGAGACACCGTGACGGTCTTCAACCTCTACACCGGGGCGGAATCGGTCATCGAGGGCGTCGACACGGTCGTTCTCGCGACCGGCCCGAAGGCCGACGACGGCCTGTACCTCGCGCTCAAAGGATCCGTCGACAACCTCCACCGGATCGGCGACTGCGTCGCACCTCGCAAGCTCGACCACGCGATCTACGAGGGCTACCTCGCCGGCCGCGAGCTCTGGGATCCCGAGGAGCGCTACATCTACGAGGGTGAGCTCGAACGGGCCGAAGCGGCCGGGTAACAGCGTTGCTACTCGCCCGGGAGGAGCGAGTAGAGCGTCTTGTCGACCCGTGTTCCTTCGGGCTTGGGGAGCGATCGGACCACGCCTTCGCGCGTGAATCCGGCGCGCTCGAGCACCCGATCCGACGCATCGTTGTCGACGTTGACGTACGCCGCGACGCGCTGGACGCCGAGCGAGAAGGCATGCTCGGCGAGAAGACGGGCGACACGCGTCGCGACCCCGCGCCCGCGGGCGTGCGGGAAGAGCCAGTAGCCGATCTCGATGATCTCGCGCTCCGCGTCGAGATGGTGGAGAGCGGCGCCGCCGAGGATCCCACCGCTCTCGCCGTCGGTAACCACGAGCGGCAGCAGCCGACCGCTCGCGGCGAGCGAGGCGAGGTGCGGCAGTGTCGCCACGAACTTCTCCCGGCTGAAGTTGGGCAGGTTGCCGGCCGCGCGAAGCTCGGGATCGGCGAACGCCGGAAGGAGCTCGTCGACGTCGTCGCTGGAAATGGGGCGTACGCTGACGTCGCCGTCGCGAATTCCGTGGTCGGGGATCGAGAGTCGCACCGTCGGCTCCGGCATCCCGGGCACCTCGCTAGGCGTGACGGCCCGAGCCACCGGCCGTCCATGCATCGCGCGATGCTGCGAGGTTACCGGGCGCATCCATGATGACCGGCGCGCGGTTCTTCCTCGTGGTGCGGTACTGATAGTGCTCATGATCGTGTGACCTCCTCGTTCTCGACTACGAAAGAGATTCGCGATCAGCGATGTGTGCGGACACCGTGCTGGCTCCCGGCGCGCTGTACGGTTATCCCGCCGAATGAGTGAGCGGTCAAGCCAATCGTCGTCGAGCCGATAGAAGTCTCGATGCCGGACCGAGTGCGCCTGACCGTGCCGAGCGAGGAGCGTTCGCTCGCCCTCGTCGAGGCCGTGACGGCCCGGTACGGCGAGAGCCTGGCCATTCCGGCTGACGAGACAGCCGCTCTTGCGGCGACCGCAAGAGATCTCGTTCGGTTAACTCTCGAACACGCCTACCCCGGGGATCCGAGCGGCGAGATCGAGCTGAGCCTGTATCTCGTCGACCGGCGCGTTCAGATGGACGTCCACGACTGGGGCCGTCCGCTGAGCTCTGCCGGCGGCGAGCTCGGCGCTCTTCCAGCGGAGCTCCAGGAGATCGCGAGTCGCGCCGACGACTTGCGACTCATCAATCTGGGGGCCGACGGCAAGCGGCTCGTGCTGACGAAGGCCGTGTCTGCGGCGGCCGACACCGGACCCGAGGCCCACGACTTCGGCGCGCCGGCCGGCCGGCCGCATGCGGACAGCGACGACCTCCGCGACAGAATGGTGATCCGCGACGCGACGCAGACGGACTCCGAGGCGATCTCACAACTCCTGTACGAGAACTACCACCTCACGTACGGCCATCCGGATTTCTACCGCCCGCGCTGGGTGGCCGAGCAGCTCGGGGCGGGCGCGCTTCTCTCGAGCCTCGCGGAGGTCGGCGGCGAGGTGATCGGCCACCACGCGATCATGCGCGAGGAGGGATGCAGCTCGGCAGAGACCGGGGTCGCGGTCGTCCACCCGGCCTACCGGGGACTGGGAGTGTTCAACCGGATCTTCGACCATACCCTCGACCGGGCAGAGGAGAGCGGGCTCGACGCCGTCTGGGGCCGGGCGGTCACCGTCCATCCCTACAGCCAGCGCTCCGAGCACTCGCACGGCTATCGCGACACGGCGCTCATGCTCGGATCCGTACCCGCGAAGATGACGATGACGGGCGTCGACGGCTCCGCAGCGGGACGCCGTACGGCATCGCTCCTCGAGTTTCGCGTCCTGCGCCCCTCGGACCGCTCAGCCATCGTCCCCGAGCGTTACTCCGCCCTCCTGCAAGGTGCGTATGCGAACGTCGGCCTTCGACTGTCGCCTCCCGGACGGCCTGTCGATCCCGGCGGAGACCTGATCTCGGTCGCCAACGACCAGACCCGGGCGACCGGCTACGTCACGGTGACCGGCTGGGATCCTCCGGCCTTCGCGAAGGCACTTCGCCACCTGCTCGCCTGCCAGTGCGAGGTCATCTACGCCGACCTCGACCTCCAGAGCGGCGTCGCGACGGACGAGGCAGTGGAGCGTCTGCGGGAGATCGGCTTCTTCTACGCCGGCCTCGTGCTCCACGGCGCTCGTGGCCACGACTTCCTGCGGATGCAACGGATGAACGCGGAGAACATCGAGCTCGAGCAGATCGTCTGCGACTCCGAGTTCGCACAGCAGATCCTGGCGGCGGTGCTGGAGGATCGCACGGACGTCGAGCGTTAGCGAACCACCGCGGCGGTGAACCCTACTTGCCCCTTATTCTTTCACCGAGCCCGGGCCGTTGAAGTTCTGGCGATACTCGACCTGCGTGATCTCGAGCTTGGCCTTCGCACCCGAGAAGGCGAAGATCAAGGGCACCTCGGCGTCGGCGCTGAAGGCCCAGACCTTCTGCCGGCCGGCGTTGTTCCACCACCAGTGAACGGTGTCACCGGGACTGAGTTTTCCTTGGCCGAGATGGTGGAAGCCGATCTGCGGCATCAGTGCTCCCTGCCAGCCTGGTGCGGGACGAGTTCGGCGCCCTGAACCCGCCGGTCTCGGACGCCGCGATTTCGAACACGATCTCCTGCGCGCCCTTCCACAGGACGAGCTCACCCAGCTCCTCGAGACGCTCCTGGCCCTCGACGACGGTGAGGAAATGGTTGCCCGCAAGGGGCCCTGCGACGCTAGCGAAGTACGTCGCCCCGTACGGGAAGAGGATCTCGACCTCGCTCACGCCTCCCGGGTAGAGGAGGATCTGACCGGGAAGCGGGATGCTCGTCGCGTTCTCGGGGGGCAGGTCGAGCGTGCGATCGAACCCCATCGGGATCCAGGCGGAGCGACCACTCCAGCGCGCCTGGATGATCTGCGAGTGGAACGGAAGCATGCTGCGAAAGAGCGTGCACGTCCTCGGCGCGGCGTCCTCCTCGAGACGCGCGACGAACGAGAACGGGCCTGCGACGATTGCGAGGTCGCTCACGTTGAGGCCCTCCTCGGAGTAAGGAGCCGCCCCAGCGGCTCGGCAACGAAGGCGCCATCCGCGTAGACCGTTTGGCCACGGAGGATCGTCTGGACGATCCTCCCTCGGATCGGGAGGCCCACATAGGCGCTGAAGCGATGGCGGTACTGCAGATCGTCGAGCTCGACGCGCCCGGCCCAGTCGAGGTCGACGAGCGCGAGGTCGGCGTCGCTGCCGATCTCGATGGATCCCTTTCCCGGAAGCGCAAACCGCTCGGCGGCACTCGCGCTCGTCATCGCTGAGATCCGCTCGAGCGCGATGCCGCGCTCGTCGTATCCCGCAGCGAGGAGCAGCTGAAGGGTCGACTGGCACCCCGAGATACCGCCCCAGGCCGTGAAGAAGTCGCCAACCTTTACCTCTGGCGCTCCGGGCGAGTGGTCCGAGGTCACCATGGAGAGTGTCCCGTCGGCGAGCTGTGCCCACAATCCGTCCCGCTCGGCGGCCATCCTGACGGGCGGTGCGGACTTGAGCGTGATTCCGACACGCTCGACGTCCTCCTCGGTGAAGAGCAGGAAGTGCGGGCAGGTCTCGCAGGTGACGTCGACTCCGCCCGCCCGTGCCTCCGCGACCATCGCAGCACCGCGGGCGGTCGAGACGTGGACGATGTGCGTCGCGCAGCCAGTCTCCCGCGCGAAGAGCACCGCCCGGCTGATCGCCTCGAGCTCGGCGATCACGGGTCGCGACTCGACGAAGTCACGAGGCGAGACGCGACCTTGCTCCCTTGCGCGGGCACCGAGCGAGCCGACGATGCCGGCGTTCTCGGCGTGGAGGAGGAGGATCGATCCAAGCTTCGCGATGACCTCCATCCCCTCGTAGAGCGAGAGGTCGTCGACTGCCGGGAACTCCTCGATTCCCGAGTGGCACATGAACGCCTTGAATCCCGCGACTCCCCGCTCGTGCTGCTCTTCCAGGCGATCGACGTTCCCGCTGACGAGACCGCCCCAGAGCGCGAAGTCGACGAGCGAGGACGCCTGGACGGCTGGAAGCTTCACGTCGAAGGAGGGGCCGTCGACCGTCACCGGCATGCTGTTCAGTGGCATGTCGATGTACGTCGTGAACCCGCCGGCAGCGAGCGCTCGCGTGCCGGTCGCAACGCCCTCCCACTCCGTCCTTCCCGGCTCGTCGAAATGGACGTGAGGATCGACTCCGCCCGGAAGCACGTGGAGGCCGGATGCGTCGATCTCCTCGCCGCCGCCGGGAAGCTCCGGCGAGACCGCGGCCACGAGCCCGTCCACGACGCCCACGTCGGCACGCCGAGCCCCATCCGCGAGCACCACGTCTCCGCCGCGCACGACGAGGTCGAACTCAGCCATCGCCGATCTCCCTGGCGAGGCTTCGCAGGAAGCCCTCGACGACGTCGATCGCGACCTCGACGTCGTCCTCGCGAACCGACTCTGCAGGATGATGGCTGACGCCGTCCTTGCAGCGGACGAACAGCATCGCGACATCCGCCAGATGCGCGACCGAGACCGCATCGTGTCCCGCGCCGCTCGGCATCTCGCGCTGTGGCTGCCCGACGGACCCGATCACGCTCGCGAGGACCCTGCGCAGCCGCGGCGACATCGGAACAGCGGGGTGATCCTGCAAGTGGCGCCACTCGAGGCGAAGACCGCGCCGCTCGCAGATCTCAGCGGCCCGGGCTCGCAGCCGCTCGAC
>JBBQXH010000153.1:0-6375 GCA_038209835.1 Gaiellales bacterium
CCTCGGTCAGGATCACACCGGGGGACACGCAGATCGCCCGGATCCCGAAGCGGCTCCATTCCGACGAGAGCGTGCCGGCGAGATTCTCGAGCGCGGCCCGGGCTGCCGAGGCGTGAGCCATTCCGGGAATGCCGCGGCGCGGGCTGAACCCGACAAAGACCACGACGCCGCGGCGCGCCGGGATCATCGACGTCTCCGCCACGAGACGGGTGAGATTCCAGGCGGCATCGACCGCAAGGCGGTGCACCGCGCGCCAGCCATTAGCCGAGATCTCTTCTGCCGGGGCGATGAACTGCCCGCCGGCGTTGTTGACGAGGATGTCGATCGGGCCGAGCTCCTGGACGATGCGTTCGACGAGCGCCGCCACCTGGTCGGGCTCGCGGACGTCTGTCTGCTGCGCGAGACATCTCGCGCCGCTGGTCTCGGCTTCCGCCCGCACGGCTTCGAGCGGCTCGGCGCGTCGTCCGCAGATCGCGATGCTGGCTCCGGTGCGGGCGAGCTCGAGCGCGGTGGCTCGACCGATCCCGGTACCGCCGCCCGTCACGAGCGCGACCGAGCCGACGTTCGCCTCGGGCGTCAGCGGAGAGCGGAAGGGGATCACAGGCGTGTGACAGCGTCGCTCGGCTCGCCGCCTTCGAGCACCGTGCGAACGGAGAGCACCGGCCGCCGGCACACCGCTTCCTCGGCCTCCGGGCTGTACCAGGCGGAGTGCGGATTCACGATCAGGTTCGGCAGATCGGGAGGTTGCTCCTTCGGGGGCTCGACGGGGAGCACGTCGAGCGCGGCACCGGCGAGCTGACCGTCGCGAAGGGCGTCGTAGAGGGCCGTCTCGTCGACCAGCCTGGCACGCGCCGTGTTCACGAGCACCGAGCCTCTGGGCATCATGGCCAGCTCGTCGGCTCCGAGCAGGCCATCCGTCTCGGGGGTCAGCGGCACGTGGAGCGAGAAAGCCTCGCACGTCGAGAGCAGCTCGTCGAGCGGCATCGCTCCGACGCCCGCGGCCGCGATCTCTGCCGGGTTGACGACCGGGTCCGTCGCGCGCACGTAAAAGCCAAGCGCGGTCGCTCGAACGGCCAGCGCCCGGCCGATTCGGCCGAAGCCGATTACGCCGAGCCGCGTTCCCGCGATGCGGCGCAGACTGCCCGCGGCCTTGTAGTCCCAGCCGCCGGCGCGGACGTCGCGATCGAGGACGACGACACCCCGCAGGAGAGTGAGGAGCAGCGCGAGCGCCGAATCCGCCATCTCGTCGATGCAGTAGTCGGGGACATTGCAGACCCAGACGCCGCGAGCGGTGGCGGCGGCGATGTCGATGTGGTCGAAGCCGACACTGCAGGTCGCGATGACCCGCAGGCGCGGGAGGCGGTCGATCTCCGCCTGGCCGACCGGCTGGTCGGGGCTCACGAGCAGCGCGGCCACGTCGTCTCCGTCCCAGGGAGCGGCCTGCAGCTCGACCTCGGCGCCCGTTCCGGCGAGCAGCTCCCGCACGTCTTCGAGGGAGTAATAGGGATCGCCGACGAGCACGCGCATACGAAGCGCGAGTGTAGTCGGTCGACGCTCGGCGCCCTACGCGACTCCGCTCACCCGGCGCGCCGTCCGGGCGCGATGGAACTCGCGGGCGCGGGGCCAGCTGCTGCGTCGGGTGCCGTCTGGGAGCGCGACCGGGAAGTCGTCTGCGACCGCTTCGGCCGCCTGACGCCAGAGCCGGAGGATCTCGAGCCGCAGGCTCTCGCCCGCTTCTCTGTTGCCTTTCCGGTTGCCGTTTCCGTTTCCGCTGCCGTTCGAGCTTGTCCGGGAGAACATCATCGGCTCGCCCCAGACGATGCAGCACGCGCGCCGGTTCTTGGCCGTCCAGCCGAACGACTCGACCCCAACCGGGATCACGGGAACGTTCTCCTTCATCGCGATCGTCAACGCGCCGGGGTGGATCGGGCCGGGGTAGCCGAGGCGTTGTCTCGTGCCCTCGACGAAGACGCCGACGACATGACCTTCACGGACGAGCTCGCGGGCGATCCTCAGGCCCGCGCGGTCGCTCTCGCCCCTGCGAATCGGGAATCCACCGGCCCAGGTGAAGGCCTCGCCCACCACAGGGATCTCGACCAGTTCCGACTTCATCATGTACCAGATCGCGCGGTTCGAGAACGAGCCGACGAGCGGTGGGTCGATGGCCGACAGGTGGTTGACGGCGAGCACCGCACCGCCTGTTTCCGGGAGCCGGTCGAGACCGTAGGAGTACGACCCGGGTGCGAACCACATCGTGGTGATGGGGACGACATTGAAGCGCATGACGACCCACGCCTTCTCCACGTCTGCGCCCCACAGCCAGGGAATCCCAAGTTCCGTCAGCACGACGGGCCTCCAGCGATTGGATTTCGTTCGACCGGTCGGCTCGGGTCGACGTACGGCAGGCCTGGGAATTGGGGGATGCCGCAGAAACTATAGCCGGGCCGGTCCAGGTGACATTGTGCGGCCAAAGTCCGGCTGGCTCTCCGAAGCGCCTGCGGGTAGGAGCCGCTAGCCGGCTAGCGGCGCTTGCCTGCGCAGCGGTTTGCGACAGGAGCTGCAGACCGTGACGAGGATCCAGGTGCCTGAGTCCTGGCTCGGGTAATGGCGCCAGCCACAGTTCGCACAGTCGAGCCAGGGCGCCGGCACCGGCTGGGCGCGATTGCGCCGCTGGGTGGGTGCGTCAACCTCGGGAGACGCGACGATGGGCTCAGCCACGCGAGTCTCCAGCAACTTCCGGGTAGTCCGGATGATGCTCGGCGTAGCCGCTTCCGCGGTAGATCTCGAGCTGCTCCGCTCGTCGCTGCGCGGCCGCGCCAGTGTCGACGATCGCCTGGTCGATGAATCGCTCGAGTACCTGACTGGTGGTCGGTTGCGGCATCTCCTGCGCTGCGACATCCCTGAGCCAGAGGTAGTGAGCGTCGGTGAGGATGACCCGCACTTCGAGCGTCGTTGCGACTTTCTCGTCCGTGGCCATTGTGACCTCTCCTCGTCTTTCCCGGAACGGATGGTGGGGGCCGAAGACGCCGTCCGCACTCGTCCGGTCCTCACGACTCTAGCAGCAGAAGGAGGCCCCGCCGGGCCTCCCTGCCACTCCGAGGCGTCAGCGTGCGGAGAAGCCACACCGGTCCCACCCGACTCAGGCGCGAACGGTGACCCTGACTCGCTGCACGCCGTTGTTGACGTAACCGCCGAGATTCTCCGCCGGGCGAAGCGGCTGCTCGTTGCCTGCCTCGTCGCGAGCGCGGCAGCAGAGCTCGACCTCTCCCGGGCCCTCCGGTCTCCAAGAGAAGTGCCAGCGACACCACGCGAAGGGTGAGTCGAGATCCCGATCGAGCTCGGCTGGCGACCAGGTGGCGCCTCCGTCCGTGCTGACCTCGACGGAGCGGACGGGTGCGAGACCTGACCAGGCACGCCCCTCGAGGACGCAGTCCCCCGGGTCGACCGTCCTCGTTCGCGCGGGAAACCCGGGGATGCCCGGAGGGATCATGAGTGCGCGCGGAAGCATGCGGGTGATCGGAACGCCCTCGTCGCCCGGCTCCTTCTGCACGACGTACGCGACGACCTGGTGGTGTCCCCGGAACGGCCGGTCCACGGCCTCGACCGACGTGAGCCACTTCACGCTCGCCATGCCGTACCAGCCGGGGACGACCAGCCGGACGGGAAAGCCGTGCTGCGGGAAAAGCGGCTCCCCGTTCATCTCGTAGACGACGAGCGCGTCCCCGGCGAGCGCCTCGCCAACGCTCAGGGATCGCTGGTAGCTCTGCTCGATGCCGAGTTCGATGCCCCGGTCGCCTGCGCCGAAGACGATCTCGACCGCGTCGGCGCGGACCCCTGCCTCCGCGAGGATGGGCCAGAGCAGCGCGCCGCGCCAGCGAGCGGTGCCGACGCCGTCCTCGAGCCAGGGCTGGCTGACAGGGCGGTCGTGCATCCGTGCACGCCCGTTCCCCGCGCATTCCATCGTCACGATCTGTTCGACCGCCGGCATCGCACGTAGCTCCTCGAGCGTGATCGACAGCGGCCGCTCGACGAGTCCCGACACGGACAACCGCCAGGCCAACGGGTCGATCGCGGGCACGTCGTAATGCGTCAGCAGATAGTGCAAGCCCGGGGGGGTGATCGGGTACCGAAGCGCTTCGAGGGGGAGACCGTGGTTGCGCTTTGCCTGCTCGAGCTCGTCGAAGCTGAACACGTCCGTCACGCGGGGTGGTCTATCACATCGCAGAGCGGCGTCCACTTTGGGTTTGATAGCGGGCCGGCCTGATACAACGCTGCCCAAGATGCTCCGGGATCAGCATGGCCTGGTCATGACAGCGGCAGGCTCCGCGGTCGTCGAGCGCTACGACCTCTCGGTCTGCGAGCTCCTCCACTACGGCCCTGCGATGCTGAGCGCGCCGGAGGACGCGTTTGCCGAGGATCCCTCCTGCCCGATGATCAACCTCATTCGCGCGTATCTCTGCCTCCTGTCCACCGAGGCGCGGTACCTCCACCGTGGGCGGACGATGGTCGAGGACTTCCGCGCGCTGGTGCCCGAAGAACGCCTTCTTCCGCGTGAGCGCGCCCATCTGAAGGCCGCCGAGGCGCTCATGGCAGAGGACCTGCTCGGAGCCAGCAGGATCCTGCGCGAGGTGACGCGGGAGTATCCACGGGATGCGCTCGCGCTCCACGTCGGACACAACGTCGACTACTTCACCGGCGATGCGCTCGCCCTGCGAGATCGGGTCGACGAGTTGCTTCCCGCGTGGTCCGAGGAAGACACGCTCTACGGGACCGTTCTCGGCATGCACTCGTTCGGGCTCGAGGAGGCAGGCGAGTACGGTCGCTCGGAGGAGGTCGGCCGGCGCGCGCTCGAGCTCGACCCGAGAG
Source organism: Gaiellales bacterium (assembly GCA_038209835.1). Lineage (GTDB taxonomy): Bacteria > Actinomycetota > Thermoleophilia > Gaiellales > Gaiellaceae > JBBQXH01. The sequence continues at coordinate 4,867 of JBBQXH010000153.1, forward strand.
ACGTCTGGGGGATGCACGCGGTCGTCCACGATCTCGAGATGCAGTCGCGGTTCGGCGAGGGCGTCCGCTTCTTCGACGATCGGATGGACGACTGGGCCGACGGGAACTACTTCAAGGTGCACAACTGGTGGCACTACGGCCTGTTCAACCTCGAGGCGGGGAACCTCGAGGGTGTGCGCGCGGTCTACGACGAGCGGATTTTTCTCGAGCCGGCGCTCGACGTCGCCGTGAAGATGTGCGACGCGTCGGCGCTGCTCTGGCGGCTCCTGCTCGAGGGCGTCGACGAGGGACGACGCTGGCGCGAGCTCGCCGAGGTGTGGGAGCGTCTCGTCGACGAGCCCTGTTTCGCGTTCAACGACATGCATGCCGTGATGGCATTCGTCGGTGCCGGGGACGTCCCCCGCGCCGAGAGGCTCGTGGCCGACCGCGAGCGGTACCTGGCAGAGCCGCATCCGGGTGTGACGAATTACGCGATGACCGCGCGTGTCGGGCTGCCGGTCTGTCGCGCCGTGATCGCATTCGGGGCGGGTCGCTATGGCGACGCGGTCGATCAGCTGATGCCGATCCGCCATCATCTCAACGAGTTCGGGGGAAGTCACGCCCAGCGTGACGCCGTTCTGCGAACGCTGCTCGAAGCCGCGATTCGAGAGCGCCGCCTCGACGTCGCAGAAGCCGTACTCAGCGAGCGGATCGCGGTGAGGCCCGGGAGCCCGTACAACTGGCTGAAGCGTGGCCAGCTCGCGCGGGCCGGAGGAGACCCGACACAGGCGGCGGAGGCGGAGCTGCACGCAGCGGCGCTCGTGCGCGCGTCTGGGCTCGCCGCTGCTGCGTAGCGAGCCAAACCATTAAGAACGCTTCATACTTCGGGGCAGACCTCTTCCCGGCAGCTACCTTTTACCCATGAACCCATCCCGACGTTGGATCGTTCCGGTCGTCATCGCCGTCGTGATCGGAGCGGCTGCATTCCTCATGCTCCGGCCCAGTTCGGCCGGTAGCAGCGCGACATACTCGAGCCTCGTCAACCTCGCCTCTACGAGCCCCGGCTCGATCTCCGAGGTGGTCTTCTCGCCCACGAGCCAGGGCATCACCGCGACGTTGACCGACGGAACAACGATCAAGACCGCGTACCCGAGCGATCAGGCGCAGATCGAGTTCCAGAACATCCTGCAGGAGAAGGACATCAAGTTCGACTCCAAGGGAACCGGGAGCTCGGGCTGGTCGTTCCTCATCTACCTGCTTCCGTTCGTCCTCTTCATCGGCTTCTTCCTCTTCCTCGCGAGGCGGAGCCAGGGTGGCGGTTCGAAGGTGATGAGTTTCGGGAAGTCGCGGGCGAAGCGGATGTCGCCGGATTCGCCGAAGGTGACGTTCAAGGATGTGGCTGGTGCTGATGAGGCTGTTGAGGAGCTTCATGAGATCAAGGAGTTTTTGGAGAATCCGAAGAAGTTTCAGGCGTTGGGGGCGCGGATCCCGAAGGGTGTGTTGTTGTATGGGCCGCCTGGGACGGGGAAG
>JBBQXH010000154.1:0-6371 GCA_038209835.1 Gaiellales bacterium
TACGGGGCGTACGCGCACGTCGAGGCCTCGACCGCCAGTTCGAGCAGTGCGCGATCTTCCATCGCGCTACCCGAACGCCTGGAAGAGGGCGAGCGTGATGCAGGCCCCTAGCGCGGCGCCCGCCGCGACCTCGAGTGTCGAGTGGATACCCGACTCGACCCGGGTCTGCGCAACGAGGAACGCGAGAACGAAGGCGATCGCCGAGACGAGCGCACGGTGGGCGTATCCCTCCGTCACGAAGGTGATCGACATCCAACCGGCGAAGGCGAGCGCTGCGTGCCCGGAGGGGAAGCCTCCTCGCATCGGCGTGCCTCGTCTGGTGACCGCCTTGACCGTGATGACGACGAGGATCACGACGACCAGGACGATCACGGTCAGGTAGAGCGGGGCGTCGCGCAGCCGGAAGAAGAGGTCGTTGGTCGGCCGGCCGAGCCGATCCGCGAGAACGAGGTAGCCGATGACGATCGCGTTCACGGCGGCGATCAGGACGGCGCCGGCTGCGATGTCCTTCGCCAGCTTCGCCAGCGGGTCGAACGAACTGGTCGCGATATCGGTGGCCGCCTCGATCGCCGTGTTGATCATCTCGGTGATGAGGACGAAGGCGATCGCAAGGAGAAGTGCGACGAGCTCGAGCCGCGAGACGTCGTACGCGAACGCGAGGACGAGCACGATGATCGCGATGGCGAAGTGGATTCGCATGTTGCGCTGCGTACGCAGCACCCAGATGACGCCCTCGAACGCGTAGTTGAAGCTCTGGATGATCGACGGCGTCCCGCGTCTTCCGGACTGTGATTCGGTGCTGCTCCCCGGAGTGCGACGGACCGGCGGTTCCCTGCGCGGTGGCTTGGTCGTGCTCATGCGAGCAGGGAGGTTTCGCGGGTCTCCATCTCGGCCCCGTGGTCATAGCCGAGAAGATGAAGAAGCCCGTGCACGAGGGGCTGCCGCCAGGCCTCGCCGACGACCTGAGGACACAGGACCACATCCCCGAGCTGGCGCGGAACACCGTCGGGAAGCGGCTCGCGACCGTCGATCGGAAACGAGAGGACGTCCGTCACCTCGTCGACGGCGAGATGCTCGCGCTTGAGCGCCCGGATCTCGACCGGTCCGACGAGCACGATGCCGAGGTCGCCGCTCTCGATCCCCTCGGCCGCGAGTGTCTGGTGCGCAAGCGCTGAGATCGCCGCTTCGTCGGCGTCATCCCCGCTTCGGTTGTCGAGCTCGATCGCGACCACGGGTACCGCCTTCAACGACGGCGCTGGGTGCCCGTCTCGTCGGTGTGACGCTTGTACGCCTCGACGATGCTCTGAACGAGCTTGTGGCGCACCACGTCCTGGTTCCCGAACTCGATGAACGCGATACCGTCGATGTCGCTCAGGATCTCCCGAACCTGGATGAGCCCCGACGCCTGATCGCGCGGGAGGTCGATCTGCGTCACGTCGCCCGTGACGACGACCTTGGAGCCGAACCCGAGGCGCGTCAGGAACATCTGCATCTGTTCGGGGCTCGTGTTCTGGGCCTCGTCGAGGATGATGAAGGAGTCGTTCAACGTGCGGCCACGCATGAACGCGAGCGGGGCGACCTCGATCATCCCTTTCTCCATGTGCGAGGTGAGCCTGTCGGCGTCGAGCATGTCGTAGAGCGCATCGAAGAGCGGGCGGAGGTACGGATCGACCTTGGCCAGCATGTCGCCCGGGAGAAAGCCGAGCCGCTCACCGGCCTCGACAGCCGGCCGCGTCAGGATGATCCTGCCGACCTCCCGATCGGCGAGCGCCGACACGGCCAGCGCCATGGCGAGGTAGGTCTTCCCGGTTCCCGCGGGACCGATGCCGAACGTGATCGTGCACCGGCGGATCGCGTCCACGTAATGCTTCTGGTTCACCGTCTTCGGCGTGATCTTCTTCCCACGGTGGCGCCAAACGACATCCTCGAGCACGTCTCGAACATCGGCCGACTCCTCGAGCGCCCCGACCACGGCACCGACCGTTCCCGGGCCGATCACGTGGCCTCCTTCGACCAGCTCGACGAGCTCGCCGACCACGGTGCGGGCCCCTTCCACGTCGCCTGCCTCTCCCTTGAGCGTGAGGCGGTTGCCCCGAAGGAGAATCGAGCATCCGAACCGATCGCGCAGCGCCTCGAGGATGCCATCGTCGATGCTCGCGAGCTCGGCCGCCACCTCGTTGGGTACCGAAAGGACCTCTTGCAACGAGATCCAGTCTACGCCGACCTGAGATACGCGAGGACCGCGAGCACACGCCGGTGATCGGAGTCCGACGGCGCGAGTCTGAGCTTCCCGAAGATCGAGCGAACGTGCTTCTCGACCGCACCGTCCGTGACGACCAGCGTCTCCGCGATCGCGGCGTTCGACCGGCCTTCCGCCATGAGGCCGATCACCTCGCGCTCCCGCGGGGTTAGGGCCTCGAGCGGTCTCGCACTTCGAACGACGAGCTGCGAGACGACCTCCGGATCCATCGCGGTGCCGCCCTCGGCGACCCGGCGAACAGCCGAGGCGAACTCGCGCACATCGGCGACACGATCCTTCAGGAGGTAGCCGACGCCACCCGCGCCGTCCGAGAGCAGCTCAGCTGCGTAGAGCTGCTCGACGTACTGCGAGAGGATCAGGATGCGCGTGCCGGGCACCCGGTCCCGTGCCTCGAGCGCCGCCCGCAGGCCCTCGTCTCGAAAGCCCGGCGGCAGGCGGACGTCGACGACCGACACGTCGGGGCGATGCTCCTCGATGGCCGCGACGAGCGCGCCTCCGTCGCCGACAGAGGCGACGACCTCAAACCCGTTGTCGGTGAGGAGGCGCGCCAGGCCCTCCCGTAGGAGGACGAGATCCTCGGCGATCACGACCCGCACGGAATCGCGGCGCGTATCGTGGTGGGCCCTCCGGGAGGACTCGTGACTCGGAGGGTTCCGTCGAGCGCACGAACCCGACGCTCGAGCCCGGCGAGTCCCGAGCCGCGGGACGGATCGGCGCCGCCCGCTCCGTCGTCTCTGATGTCGACCTCGAGCGTTCCGTTCCGCTTCGAGATCACGACGAGGGCGTCCGTCGCGCCGCTGTGCTTCGACACGTTAGCGAGCGCCTCGGCGACGACGAAATACGCGGCTGACTCGACAGCTGGACGGGGTCGCGCGAAGCCGTCCGCTCGCACCGTCACCGGAACGGAGCAGATCGAAGCAAGGGACGACACAGCAGCATCGAGCCCTCGATCCGTCAGGATCGCGGGATGGATGCCGCGCACGAGGTCTCGCAGCTCCTTCAGCGCGACCTTTGCCTCGTCGTGTGCCGCGGCGACGAGAAGCCGTGCCTCCTCCGGAGACGAGTCCATCTTCTCCTGGGCCATCCCGAGGTCCATCGCCACCGCCACGAGCCGCGCCTGCGCTCCGTCGTGGAGATCGCGCTCGATCCGCCGGAGCTCGGCCTCCTGCTCGTCGACCGCACCGGCCCGGGTCTCCGAGAGCTCGCTGACGCGCGCTCGCAAGGCCGCCCGCTTGCTCGGGCCGAGGAGCAGTCGCTGGAGTCTCGCCTCGCCGACCGCCAGCACACGGATGACCCACGGCGCTGCAAGCAGCACCGCCACCCCGATTCCGAACCACGCCATGGCTATCGGCCAGCCGTCCGCGACGAAGATCCCACCGATGCCGTTGTCGTTCTGGTCGAATCCGGGCCGCGCGCCCGCGGGCACCGCCCACCACCAGAGCGGCACCGATAGGGCGTACAGCCCGAACGCCCACACAACCGCAGCGGCGATCGAGTTCGCCAGTCCGATCGGGCCGGCCAGGATCAGCCAGAGGGTGTCCTTCCAGGTCTGCGGATCGCCGGCCGCGGTACGCAGCCGGCTGAGGATGCGACCGTCTGGAGGCCTGCGATAGATGCCTTCGAGCGGCGAGCCGAACACGAGGGTCGCACGGCGACGATCGACCTCGGCGATCATCCGAAACGCGACGAAGACGACGAGGAGAATCGGCAGGCCGAGAATCGTCAGCGTCAACACGCCGCCCGCGGTGAGCCCCGCGACGAGAACGGTGAACGCGACCGCGCCCGTCAGCACCCCGAGGAGGAGAAATGCCGTCTCCCGCCACGTGCGGGCACGGAATGGCTCGGTCAGGATGCGCCGTACCGCCTTCATGGCCGTCAGCGTACGAGCATGGGTCGACAGGCGCCATCCCGCTACCCGGCGTCTTCGAGGTAGGGATAGCCGCAAGGAGCGAAGCGACGCGCAGCGGACGGCGCAGCCGGCCGCGAAGTGCCACGGCCGCGGCAGCGGCCGTACAGCGCAAGGGAGCGAACCGACGCGCAGCGGCCGATCAGGCCGCGAAGGCTCAGCCGGCGGAGCCGGCGTGTCCGAGCGCGGCAGGGTCCGTGATACCAGCGCGAGCGGCAGAGCCGAGCTCAGCGGTACGGCCGCTGCGCGCGGCTTCGCCGCTTGTGGGGGCGTCGCTGCGCCGGCCGGATACGGCCCTTCGGGGCCTGAACCTTCGCGGCCTGATCGGCCGCTGCGCGTCGCTCGCTCCTTGCTGCCTCCTTGTACGGCCGCTCCGCGGCCATGAGCCTCCGCGGCCTGTTCGGCCGCTGCGCGCGGCTTCGCCGCTTTGCCCCTACGCCAGCTTCTCGCGGACGATCTGGCTGACGCCCGAGCCGTCCGCGCGGCCGGCGACCTGGGGCATCACGTCGGCCATCACCCGCCCGAGATCGCGCAACGACGTCGCGCCCGTCTCCGCGATCGCGTCGTCGACGATTGCCTCGATCTCCTCCTCGGAGAGCTGCTCCGGGAGCATGGACTCGAGGATCCGGAGCTCGGCCGCCTCGCGATCGGCCTGCTCGTCGCGACCGGCGTCCCTGAAGGCGGCCTCGGCCTCGGCCCGGCGCTTGCGCTCCCGCTGGAGCACCTGGAGCTCCTCATCCTCCTTGAGCGGCCGCTGCAGATCCTTTTCGGCAGAACGCAGGGATGAGAGCGTGAGACGGAGCGTCGAGACACGCACCTCGTCGCGTGCGCGCATCGCGTCTTTCAGCTCGCTCTCGATTCGCGTGATCATGGGAACGGCAGCGCCTTTCCGCCGAGGATATGCCAGTGGAGATGGAACACGGTCTGCCCTGCGTCGGGTCCGACGTTGACGATCACACGGTAGTCGGAGAGGCCGGCCACCGTCGCCGTGTCGGCGACAAAATCGAGCATCCGCTTCGCCTCGTCCGCGTCAAAGGTGCCGATGTCGTGGAAGGAGGCGACGTGGCGCTCCGGCAGGACGAGCAGGTGAACCGGCGCCTTGGGGGCGATGTCCTCGACCGCAACGAAGCCGGGAGCCCGGTTGACGATCGTCGACGGCATGTCGCCTCGAGCGATCTGACAGAAGATGCACGGGTCCTTGTCCACGCTACTCACGCCGCCACGATCCCTTCGTCAGTGACGGCAACGGCGCGGACCCTCACGAACTCCCCGACCGGAGCTTCGAGAAGCCACGGCGAATAGTCGTCGCCGTACCCGCGCCCGGGGCGGTCGACGAGAACGAGATCGTCGGTTCCGATCTTCGCGCTCCAGTGCGCGACGCAGGCCGCGTGGGACGCAGCCCGGAGCCGTGCGCTGCGCTCGCGCTTGGCCTTCGGTGGAACCGTGTCCTCGCGCGCCGTCCGTGTACCGGGTCGGGGAGAGTAGGGAAAGACGTGGACCCGCGTGATCGCTGCTCGCTCGACCGTCTCGAGCGTGCGCTCGAAGGCGCCTTCGTCCTCGACCGGGAAGCCGACGATGACGTCTGTGGTGAGGTTGAACCCCTCCGCACGCGCGAGTCGCCCGAGATACCCGGAGGCCGTGTACCGGCGACCCATCGCTTTGAGCACCCGATCGTCGCCGGACTGGAGCGGCACGTGCAGGTGCGGCGAGACCGCCCGAGTCTCGCGCATGGCAGAGACGAGCTCCTCGCTGACGTGGTTCACCTCGATGGAGGAGAGCCTGAGCCGCTCGAGCCCGTCGATCTGTCCGGCTTCCCGGATCAGCCGAGGCAGCGCGTAGCCCGCCTCGCGGTCGCGATAGCAGCCGAGGTTGATGCCGGTGAGGACGATCTCGCGGTGCCCCTGCCGAACGCGACGAACGATCTCTGCGAGTACCGCCGCCGCCGGCCTGCTGCGGCTGCTTCCGCGCACTTGCGGGATGACGCAGAAGGAGCAGGAGAAGCTACAACCGTCCTGGATCTTGACAAATGCCCGCACGCGATCGATACGGAACTCGTCGTTGACGCAGCCGACGGCGCCGACGTCGTTCGCCACGAAGGAAGGAGTGTCCTCGCTCCTGCGCGAGACGACCGACACGTTGTCCGGCAACCCCGCGAACGCATCCGTGAGGTTTGCCGCGCATCCGACGAGGTACACGCGGCCGGCC
>JBBQXH010000155.1:0-6364 GCA_038209835.1 Gaiellales bacterium
GGTGGGCGAGTTCTACGAGGACGTGCTCGTGTGCCGGGCCTGAAAGAGCCAAGCAGGTAGCGTGCCCCACATGACCAACGCAACGCTCCACACCAATCACGGCGCGGTCGCCGTCGAGCTGTACGACGAGGACGCGCCGAAGACCGTCGAGAACTTCATCGGCCTTTCGTCGAAGGGCTACTACGACGGCCTCACATTCCACCGCGTCAGTCCCGATTTCATGATCCAGGGCGGCTGTCCGAAGGGCGACGGCACCGGTGGGCCCGGCTCCGCGTTCGAGGACGAGCAGAACGGCCAGCCCGTCGTCCGGGGCGCGCTCGCGATGGCGAACGCGGGACCGAACACCAACGGCAGCCAGTTCTTCATCGTCACGGGCGAGGACTGCTCGTGGCTCAACGGCAAGCACACCGTTTTCGGCGCGGTGACGAGCGGGATGGAGGTCGTCGACGAGATCTCGAACGTCTCGCGTGACGCGCGAGACCGTCCTCGCGACCCGGTGACGCTCGACCGCGTCGAGATCGCGGCAGCCGAGGCGTGACCGCCACGATCATGGACGGGAAGGCCCTCGCGCAACGGGTGCGCGAAGAGGTCGCCGATGACGTGGCGGCGCTCGGCCGCCCCGTCGGGCTCGCCACGGTCCTCGTCGGCGACAATCCCGCGTCCGCGGTCTACGTTCGCTCGAAGCGTCAGGCGTGTGCGGAAGCCGGGATCGAGTCGTTCCATCACGAGCTGCCGAACGACACCTCCGAGGACGCTCTCCTCGCGCTCGTCGGGGAGCTCAACGAGGACGACCGCGTCACCGGGATTCTCGTCCAGTTGCCGCTTCCCGAGCAGATCGACGAGGCGCGAGTGATCCAGGCGATCCGGCCGATCAAGGACGTCGACGGCTTCCATCCGGTCAACGCCGGCTTTCTTCTCCAGGGCACGCCGACGCTGCCGCCCGCGACCCCCGCGGGGATGATGGAGATCCTCGACGCCTACGAAGTGCCGCTTCAGGGAGCGCGTGCCGTTGTCGTCGGTCGTTCGAACATCGTCGGCAAGCCGATCTCGCTCCTCCTGCTCGCCCGGCACGCGACCGTGACGATCTGCCACAGCCGAACTCGAGACCTGGCGGCCGTCTGCCGCGAGGCGGACGTGCTGGTGGCGGCTGTCGGCAAGGCCGCAGCGGTGACCGCAGACATGGTCAGGCCGGGCGCGACGGTGCTCGACGTCGGGATCAACCGCGTCGAGGGGAAGCTCGTCGGCGACGTGGCACCCGATGCGGCCGAGGTCGCGGGCAGGATGACGCCGGTTCCCGGCGGCGTCGGCCCGATGACGATCGCGGCGCTCCTTCGCAACACCGTTCGGGCTGCCCGGTATCAGTCGGGCGAGCTTGCCTTTCCCGGCTCCTGAGCGATAGATTGCCGTCCGCCGCTGCCTGCGGCGTTGTCTTGGCGGGCGGTTCGGGCCGAGCCGCCGCCCGGTGTTGAAGGAGGAGTTGGAGTGGCACAGGGCACGGTGAAGTGGTTCTCGAACGAGAAGGGCTACGGGTTCATCGAGCGCGAGGAGGGAGACGATGTCTTCGTCCACTTCTCGTCGATCACGATGGACGGCTACAAGTCCCTTCGCGAGGGCCAGCGCGTCGAGTTCGAGGTCGTCACGGGCGACAAGGGCCTGCAGGCGGCGAACGTCCAGGCGACCGCGTAGAGCTCACGCGCCCGTCTTTTCTGAGCGGGAACGGGTCCCCCAGCGGGGCCCGTTCCGTCTCTACGCGATCAGTGAGCTGCGAAGCGCCTTTGCGACGTCCTGGGTTCGTGACTCTGCTTCGAGCTTCGACATAGCCTTGCGGACGTGCGTCTGGACAGTCTCCGGCGAGATCCCGAGTCGCTCCGAGATGCCGTTGTTGGTCATCCCTTCGGCTGCCAGCCTGAGCACGTCCTGCTCGCGCGCCGTCAACGTCGGCCTCGGCGGCTCGTCGCGCGACAGCTCGAGGCCAGCCAGCCGCGGGTCGGCATACGTTCCGCCGGCGGCGACGAGCTGCACCGCACGAACCAGATCGGCAAGAGGTGCGTCCTTGAGGACGAAGCCGCGGGCGCCGGCATCGAGCGCCTGGGTGAGCAACTCGCGCTCGGCGTAGCCGGAGTAGACGATCACCGACGTCCCGGGAGCGATCTCGCCGACACGCCGGGTCGCTTCCACACCGCCGATGGCAGGCATGCGCGCATCGAGCACGGCAACGTCCGGAGCTGTTGCGCCGATTCGCTCGATCGCGTCGGCGCCGTCTCGAGCCTCGCCGACGATCTCGACGTTTGCCCGGGCGAATGCGCTGCGCATGGCGGAGAGAACCGCCGGGTGGTCGTCTGCGATGAGAACTCGAAGCCGAGCCTCGTGCGCGCCCGACGGAAGCGGGACGACGTTGTCCTTGTATTCGTCGACGCTCATGCCGAGCATGGACGCGACCGCGTCGAGGAGCTCGCGCCTCGAGAACGGCTTGTGCAGAAGCCGCCCGCCTGTACGGTCATCCTCGCTGAGGACGTCGTCGGCGTAGCCCGACATGTAGAGGACTTGCGTCTCCGGCCGGAGCCCCGTCACCCGCTCGGCGATCTCGGGCCCGGAGATCCCCGGCATCACCACGTCGGAGAGCAAGAGGTCGAGAGGCCCTCCGTGTGAGCGGCAGATCTGCAGCGCCTCCATTCCGTTCTTTGCCTCGAGGACGGCATAGCCGGCGCCGCGCAGGATCTCCCGGACGACGCTTCTCACGCCGTCGGCGTCTTCGACGAGGACGATCGTCTGCGAGGGTTGCTGCTCCGGGGAGGCATCCGGACGAGCGCTGGACGGTGTCGCTTCCTCGGCCACCGAGGGGAGGTACGCGGTAATCGTGGTTCCTCGTCCGCGCGCTGTTTCGAGCTCGACCGTACCCCCGCTTCGCCGGGCGATTCCGTAGACGGTCGAGAGCCCGAGCCCGCTTCCTTTCCCGACGTCCTTCGTCGTGAAGAACGGCTCGAACGCCTGCGACGCGACCTCGGAGTCCATCCCCGTCCCGTCGTCGACCACCTCGAGCATCACGTACTCCCCGGGCGCGAGGCCGTCGTCCGGCCCGACACCATCGACGACCGTTCGTCTGGCCGTGCGGATCGTGACAGCGCCGCCGTCGGGCAGGGCATCCCTGGCGTTGACGACGAGGTTCAGGAGGATCTGCTCGAGATCTCCCGGGTCGGCCTTGACCGTGGACGGATCCGCTCCCGTCTCGATCTCGAGGCGCACGTTCTCGCCCAGGAGACGCTTCAGCATCTCACCCATGTCGATGACCAACGCGTTCAGGCTGAGAACCTGCGGTTGGAGCATCTGGCGACGGCCGAACGAGAGCAGCTGGTGCACCAGAACGGCGGCCTGGTCGGCAGCCTTCGTGATCTCCCCCGCGTACCGGCGCGCGTCCTCGTCGTCCGACCGCTCGCCGAACAGCTCGGTGAACCCGCGGATTGCGGTAAGCAGGTTGTTGAAGTCGTGGGCGATCCCGCCCGCAAGGCGGCCGCTCGCCTCCATCTTCTGCGACCGGCGCAGCTCCTCCTCGAGCTGACGTCGATCGGTGATGTCCCGCGTGAGCGCGAGGCCGCCGATCACCTCGCCGTGCTCGTCGTAGAGGGGGGACGAGCGAACCTCGTAGTGCTTCGTCGGGCCGGGCCTCAACGACGGCTGGTCGAGGAGAACCTGAGGCTCGCCGGCGATCGTCTTGACGAGCGCGTTCTCGACCGGCGTGCCGCAAAGGTGCGGGAAGAGCTCGAACGCCGATCGTCCGATGACCTCGTCGCTTGTGCGCCCGAACAGACGCTCCATCGCGGGGTTCCAGACGATGTAGCGGAAATCCCGATCGAAGGCTGCGATCCCGTCGATCGAGCTCTCGATCACGCTCTCCGAGACCTGCGATGGGTGCGGTGCCGTCTTCGTCATCGTCCTCCTCGGGCGGATCCCTGAAACGGGGGAGTGCGCCTCCCCGGTTCTATCGGCCGATACTTCCTAGAGGATGAGGATCGTGGCGGACGTTACGAAAGCGCAACGAGGGCGAACAGGCGCGCCTCGGTGAGCGAGAGCACCCAGCCGTCCACCTCGGCTGTTCTTCCAGCCGAGAAGTCGTCGCGCACTCCGGCCGCCACCAGCCGGCGAAGCTCGCTGTCCGAGGCGCTCTCTGCGGCCGCTCCGGCTGCCACCAGGCTGACGAGGCGGGCGGTGCTCGCCTCGTGTGGCGCCAGCGCGAGATAGGCCTCACCGATCGGCCGGGCGCTCTCAGGATGCTTCAGCAAGCCTGCGAGGCGTTCTGCGGCCGAGCGTGGCGGAGTCGTCCCGACGAGAGCCTTCCACGGGCTCGTCGCGACGGCCAGTGTGGCGAGCCCGGCACCGGCTGCGACGGTGAGGAACTGGCGACGGGTGATAGGTGAGGTCACGTCATCCTCTTCACGATGTGTTCGGCTAGCCGGAGTGTCAGCGCCACCAGGGTCATTGTCGGGGTGCCGGAGCCAGAGGTGGGGAAGACCGAGCTGCCGGCAACGTAGAGGTTCGACATCCCGTGAACCTGCAGGTTCCGGTCGACAACTCCTTTCGTCGGATCGTCGCTCATCCTGGTCGTGCCCATGTGGTGCCATCCGCCTGAGAGGTCGTCGGGCCAGGGCGCGTCTGTGCTCTCGACAAGGATTCGCAGCCGGCCGATCCCGGCCTGGCCGATCTCGCTCCCGAGGATCTCGAACGTGCGCCGGACGCTCGCCATGTCGAACTGAGAGAGCTGCCAGTCGAGCTCGGCCCGTGGCATTCCGAGCGCGTCACGCTCATCCGAGAGGGTGACGCGACTCTCCGGATTGGGGACAGGGTTGATCCGGGCGATCAGCCGCACGCTCTCGAGCGGGACCGTCCCGATGACGTTCCGGTAGGCGACAGCGGCGGCGTCGCCCAGGAAGTCCGGGATCATCTGCTCGAGCTCGGCGGAGCTCGAGTCGACGACCTTGCCGATGACCTCGGGGTACGGCACGGGGATCGGCAAGCCGGGTACGGCGAACTCCTGCCAGGTCATCATGTCGCCCGCGACCGCCTTGAGGTTCCTCCCGACCTCGCCGATGTCGCGATCTCCGAGGCCGTCGGCGAGATCGCGGAAGGCGTCCGCGTCGTCCGAGTCGAGCGCGTGCTCGAACGATCCCTGATAGACGGGCTCGACCCGGATCTGCACCTCGTCTAGCTCCTCGGCCTCCTGGAGCTCGCGAGAGAGGGCCAGGTACGACTCGGTCCTGCCGCTGCCCGCGACGTCGTGATCGTTGTAGAAGAACGGGCTCGACAGGTGCGAGTCGAAGGGGACGAGGACACCCGCCGCGAATCGCGGATGCTCGAGGAAGTACCGTCCAACGAGGTCGTGCCGGTTCCCCAGCCCTTCCGGGAAGCGGCTATTCGATGCGAGCAGCAGCCTCGGGTTCTCGATTCCGCCGACGGCGACGACGAACGTCCGGGCGGCGACCGTGAACGCGTTCCCGTCGAGGGTTGCGACGTCGGCGCGGGTGGCCGACGTGCCGTCGTCGTCGACCTCGATCTCCGTGACGTTCGCGCCCAGGTACGCCGTGACGTTCGCGGCCTGCTCGAGTTCCGATCGGTAGGCCTCGCCGAAGCTCCGCCGATCCTTCGGGACGATCTGCGCGACGCGCGTGACGACTCTCTCCGGATCGAACGGGAACGGCTCGTAGCGGTCACGGTCGACCCAGGTCTCGAGATCCCAGTCGCCGGTCTTCACCTGACACAGCTCGCGCGCCCGCTCGTAGTGGGGCGTCACGTCGTCGAGGCCGATCGGCCAGCCGCTCCCGGGAATCCAGTCCTGTCGCTCGAAGTCGGTCTCGTCGAAGGGTCGGCAGACTCCTCCCCAGTGGTTCGTCGAGCCGCCGAGAAGGCGAAGGCGCGCGGTTTCGAGCGGGAAGTAGGGGAGCCCGGTAACGGGCCCGTCGTAGAGGCGCTGGGTGTCGGCATCGAATGCCTCGCCGCCGCTCTCGAGGAGCGCAACCTGCAAGGGCGTTCCGGCGAGTGACAGGGCGAGCGTGATTCCGGCTGCGCCTCCTCCGATGATGCAGACGTCCGCCTGGATCGACGATCGCGCGGGAACCGAATGCGCGTCAGCGATCACGCTCGGCCATCCGCACGGGCTTGACGACGATGCTCGACGCGAGCCTGTCGTGCCACCCTTGCTTGGTCGGGCTGCGGGCGATCGTGGCCAGCAGGACTGCGTACCACGCGAGCACCGCGAGGTCGGCGATGAGGTCGCCGAAGCCGGGGAGGACGACCACCAGGATCGCCGCGAGCCCGACCGGGAGCCCAATCGGAAGCCAGCGCAGGAGTCCACGCGTGAGAGTGAGGGCGATAC
>JBBQXH010000156.1:0-6357 GCA_038209835.1 Gaiellales bacterium
CTTCGGTCGTTGGCTCCTGTGGCCGGGCCGCCATCAAGCCGTGGGAGCCGAGAAGCCCGCCGGTGAGGAGACGATCCTCCCAGGTCCGGATCGGCGCAGCGTTCGCTTCCGCCTCGCACATCTCGCCACGGGGCGGCTGCCCGCGCTGCTGCTCGTCGTGCTGGCGGGCGGCGTGCTCGCCGTCGCGGCCTCGGGCATGCGCCTGATCGATCTCGGTTTCACGAACGTCACGGGCTTGCCCGCCGATGCAGAGCCTCGCGTCGCCGAGGAGGCGGCCTCGAAGGGTTTCGCTCCCGGCATTCTCGCGCCGACCGAGGTCGTCCTCGAGGCGCCCGCGCTCGGTACCAGACGCGACGGGCTGGTCAAGCTGGAAGGGCTCGTCGATCGCCAGCCGGGTGTCGCAGGAGTCGTCGGGCCGCGCGAAGGTCCGGCTGACATCGAGAGCGGGGTCGTCGTCTCGAAAGACGGAAACGCGGCGCGGCTCGCCGTCATCTTCGACGCCGAACCCCTCGGGGGCGCCGCGATCGAGGATCTGCGCGGTCTCCAGGACGCAATGCCTGGACTCGTCCAACAGGCTGGACTCGGGGGCACCTCCGTTGCCTACTCGGGCCAGACCGCGCTTGCCGAAGAGACCGTGTCGCTCACGGTCGGCGACCTCGAACGGATCGCGATCGCCGGGCTCCTCGTGAACCTCCTCCTCCTCATCGTCTTTCTGCGCTCCTTCGTGGCGCCGCTCTTCCTGCTGGCATCGAGCGTGCTCGCGGTCGGTGCCGCGCTCGGTATCACTGCCTACGTCTTCCAGGGTCTGCTCGGCTACGACGAGATCACGTATTACGTTCCGTTTGCCGCCGCGGTGCTGCTCGTCGCCCTCGGTTCCGACTACAACGTCTACGTGGTCGGGCAGGTCTGGGAGGAGGCGTCGGGGCGACCCCTGCGCGAGGCGATCGCCACGGCGGTTCCGCGCGCGAGCCGGACGATCACAGTGGCCGGGATCGCCCTCGCCTTCAGCTTTGCGTTGCTTGCGATCGTGCCGCTGCGCGCGTTTCGCGAACTGGCGTTCACGCTGTGTGTCGGCGTCCTGATCGACGCATTCGTCGTGCGGTCTGTGCTCGTCCCCGCGCTGATCTCGCTCTTCGGGAACGCGAGTTGGTGGCCCGGTGGGCGGTTCCGACGGCGGGCGGCGCCGGCCGATACCGAACCTGCAGAAACGCCTGCAAGTACTCTTAACGCCTGAGACGGGACCTCTTTCCGCGCCCTCACGCAGGGCCCGCCAGCCGAGGCCGGTTCGAGCGTTACGCAGCTGCGATTGGAGCGACAGCGGCCGCAGCCGTGGTCGGAGGCGTCCTCGAATGGCAGGTCGGGGGAGGGAGCTTCGCCCCGTTTCTCGCGGCTGTCGGCTTCGCGGTCTGGTTCGGCGGTGTCGGGCCGGGCCTGGTGGCGACCGCGCTCGGCGCCATCGCTGCCCCTCTGATCTTGATCGATCCGATGTTCTCCTTCGAGATTGACGGTCCGGGCGAGGCGCTGAAGCTCGTGCTCTACGTCGCCAGTGGTGCGCTGCTCGTTTTCTTCGGCGACCGTGTCTCGCGCGAGAGTGATCGCGCTGACGCGGCCGAGCGCTCCTTCGCGGACAGTGAGATCGCCTCACGGGACGCCGGTCTGCGGTCGAAGCGTCTAGCCGACGAGAATGAGCGCCTGCACGATGTCTCGCTCGCTCTCGCGGCTGCCGCCACCACCTCGGATGTGGCGCAGGCCATCGCGACCCATCTCTTCGACGCCCTAGGCGCAACGACCGGTGGCATCTATCTCGTCGACGAGTCCGCGCGGGTGCTCGAGCTCGAGGGTCTGCACGGCGAGGTGGCAGGCGGGGCGGCGGACGAGTACCGGCGCATCGATCTCGACGCCGCCCTGCCCGTCACCGACGTCGTCCTGAGCGGCGAGCCGATGTGGCTCGGCAAGGCGCAGGATTGGTCTGCGTACCCCGAGTACGAGCGGTGGCGGCAGGAAGGTGTTGTCTCGGGTGCGGCGATTCCACTCCTCGCCGAGAAGCGGGTAGCGGCCTCGATCTTCATGGGCTTCTCCGCAGAGAGAGTCCTGAGCCCGGCGGAGCGCCGTTTCGTTGAAACGGTCTCCCGCCAGGCCGTCCAGCCCCTCGAACGAGCTCGCCTGAACGACGCGGAGCGCGAGGCTCGCCAGGCCGCCGACAAGCTCTCGATGCGCACTCTTCGTTTGCAAGTGATCACTGAGTCGCTCTCCGCAGCGCTGACGCCGTCTGAGGTCGGCGAGGTGATCGTACGTCAAGGTGTTCCGGCACTAGGCGCAGACCGGGCAACCGTCTACCTTCGCTCGGGCGACGCACACGTGGAGTTGCTCTGGGACGCTGGCTATCCCGAGGCGGCGGGCGATCAAGGGCGGCGCCTGGCTCGCGACGAGGCCGCTCCTGTCCTCGACGTCATCCATTCCGGCGAAACGCTCGCGCTCGAGTCGCCGGAGGCGATCGCAGCGAGATATCCGCTGCTCGGGAGCATGGACGATGAAGCCCTTCTTTGTGCGCCGCTGCGCGTAGAAGAGGAGGCCATCGGCGCGATCCTGATGGCCTTCAGCTCGCGCCGGCTCTTCGATCGAGAGCAGCGTGCATTTCTCGACATCCTGGCTCGCCAGTGCGCCGCAGCGCTCGAGCGGGCGCATAGGTACGAGACCGAGCGCGAGATCGCAGAGACGCTCCAGCAGAGCGTCCTCCCCTCGAGTCTCCCGGAGGTCACAGGGATCGAGCTTGCTGCCTGCTACCTGCCTGGAACCTCGGGTCTCGATGTTGGTGGAGACTGGTACGACGTGATCCAGCTCGGAGAGAGTCGGGTCGGCGTCGTCGTCGGTGACGTGATGGGAAAGGGCGTTCGTGCGGCCGCTGCCATGGCGCAGCTTCGGAACGGGCTCAGGGCGTACGCGCTCGAAGGCTTCAAGCCGGGATCGGTGCTCGATCGTCTGAACCGGCTGGCCGAGAGCTCGGACGCCCCGTTCGCCACCGTCGTCTACGTCGTGCTCGACCACGCAACCGGAGTCGCCCGCTACGCGAGTGCCGGACACCCTCCCGTGCTGCTCTGCCGCGCCGACGGGAGTCACGAGCTGCTGGAATCCGACTCGGGCCTGCCGCTCGGCGTCGACGCGGCTGCAAGCTACCGGACCGGCGTCGTCGAGCTGAAGCCGGGCGATCTGCTCCTCCTCTACACCGACGGGCTCGTGGAGAGCCGGCAGCGGCCGATCGCCCAGGGGATCGAGGAGCTGGGTGTCGCCATCGGGGCAAGCGGGGACCTCGACGAGATCCTCACGCAGACCATCGACCGCGTTCTCGGGACAGGGGCTCGATCGGACGACGTGGCAGTCGTTGCGCTCCGTCTGGAGCAAACTCCCGAAGCCGCTGTCGAGCTGGTCGCCTAGCCTCGAGCCCTCGTCAGTCATCCTCTACGAGTCTCTACGAGCGCGGATCGTTCTCGTCCGCCACGTTGGCAGCTTCGCCACGCTTGCGAACGATGGTGAACCGATCGTTCTCAACAATGACCGTCTCGTTGTCGGGGATAACGTGCCCGGGGTAGACGGCAAACGTCGTGGACTCTGACCGGATTCTCTCGTACTCACTCTGGGTCATCGAGATCCGCTCGCTGCAGTTCGGATCACCACATTCACAGACGAACCTGGTGCAGCCGTTGGCCGAGTCGGGGGAGACCTCGTCGATCCTCTCGTTCACCTCACGAAAGAACGACTCGTTCTCGGCGAGCCGCTCCTCGCGGGGTGTCATACCGGTTTCGGGTGACGAGCCATCAGCCGGAGAGTCTAGCCGCGTGGCGCCCGGACGTTTTGGCGCCCTCCGGCGCGGGTAAACGACGACTGTTCCCGACGAAGGAGACTCTGTGTACATCGGCATCGGAACCGTTCTTGCGATCATCCTGGCTGTCTTGCTGGTCGTCTGGGTGTTCTGAGACGAACCCGAACGACGTCGCCGGCCTCGACGCGACCTCACAAGCCGAACTGGGGCGGCGTCGCGAGGTCGGCGCACAGTACCTCCTCGAATCGGCCCTGGGGTGGATCGATTCGCTGAATCGCACGCTGAATGGTATGCCAGGCCGACGGCGGGCGTGAGGTTCTCGACCGACAGCAGCCTGATACGAAGGAGTCCGTGCCGATGCTTCTCCAGAAATGTCTGGACAGCGTCCTCGCGGCCAGAGAGCCTCCGCCCCGCGACCAGCGACCCGAGGTCGGCGTCCGGATGGACTACCGTGCGGAGCTTCTCGGCGTCCGCGTGCGCAATCGCATCGATCATTAGCTTGATGACGCGATCGGGTCCGGCTGAAGAAGGCGGCCTTAGTGCTTTCTCGCGCTTTCTTCCGCACTCGAGAAGGGTAACGCGTGCGTCGCCTCGATTGCCAGAGCCCGTCTCCGAGCGGAGTTTGCCGTGCTCACTTCGCGGGTACTCCCTCCTTGACTGTATTTCCCATCCAAGGAGGGCTCAATGCCCGAAATGTCCCAGCCGCGCGACCTCTTCCTGGCCGAGCTTCAAGACGTGTACTACGTGGAGCAGACGCTGGTGAAGACGTTGCCGAAGCTCGCCAAGGAAGCCACCGACGACGATCTCACCAAGGCGTTCGACGGCCATCTCGCAGAGACGAAAGGCCACGTCGACAACCTGCAAGCGGTCTTCAAGTCGATCGGTGAGACGGCCCGTGCGAAGCAGTGCCCCGGTATTGACGGGATCAAGGCCGAGCACGACGAGTTCATGAAGGAAGAGGATCCAACGCCCGAGATCTGCGATCTGTTCCTGACCGGCGCTGCGGCTCGAACGGAGTCCTACGAGATTGCCGCCTACACGGGTCTCGTCACCATGGCGAAGGCGCTCGGCGAGAAGGAGGCCGCCGGCCTTCTCGAGCAGAACCTGAGTCAGGAGAAAGAGGCGCAGAAGAAGGTCGACACGATCGCCCGTCGACTCTCGAAGGCCTCCACACAGGAAGTCGCGCGCGTCTAGATCTAGAGCGATGGGTCAGAGCGTCGGCGACTTCTTGCTTCAACGCCTCAGCGCATCTCGGTGATCGACTGATGAGAGAAGGATTACGTTCTCTCCGAAGGGGGTAACGCTTCTCCGTCAACTCGAGGGAGGAAAGTAAATGCCAATCTGGGTCTGGATTCTCATTATCGTCCTGGTCGTGCTGGCGCTCACCGGTGGGATAGGTCTGTCGCGTCGCTGATCTGAGACCTTTGATTCGTTATAACGTCGATCGGGCGGAGGACGCGTAGCGCCCTTCGCCCGATCTTCGTTTTGCATCGCCAACCGAACTGTAGATTGGAGAACGGAGGGAAGATGAGCCTTGCTTTGCTGGTTATACTGGCGCTGATCGTTGCGGTCTTTGTGGGCCTTGGGTTCGTGGTGAAGTGGCTCTTCATCGTCGCCGTCGTAGCCGCTCTCGTCTGGCTAGTGATGTTCTTCATGGGTCGGGCGCGCGCCTAGAGCGAGTCTCGTGTCGTCGTCGTTCGAAGACATCGGTGCAGCTCTACGCTCGCTTGGAAGCGATCTGCGAGCGAGCCTTGCCGACGACCCGGCTGCCGCCTGGGTTTCCGATCGGGTCGACTCGCTCCGAGGGAAACCCGAGCCGCCGAAGGATCTCGAGCAAGTACAAGAGGAGCTCAACTCGCTGGTCGGTCTCGCCACGGTCAAGCAGCAGGTCGACGCGCTCACTGCGTTTCTCCGGGTGCAGGGACGCCGGCGCGAGGAAGGGCTTCCGGAGGTTGCCACATCGCAGCATCTCGTTTTCGTTGGGAATCCGGGCACCGGCAAGACGACGGTTGCGAGGCTTCTCGCTGACACCTACAGGGCTTTAGGGTTGCTCGAACGGGGTCATGTCGTCGAGGTCGACCGGAGCGGGCTGGTGGGCCAGTATGTCGGCGCGACGGCTCTGAAGACCGATCGGGCTGTTCGCCGTGCCCTCGATGGTGTGCTGTTCATCGACGAGGCGTACTCGCTTGATAGTGCCTCAGGGCATCTCGATTTCGGCCCCGAAGCGATCGAGACGCTCTTGAAGCGAATGGAGGATTTTCGCCATCGGCTCATCGTAATCGTGGCTGGATATCCACGGTTGATGGAACAGTTTCTCAATTCCAACCCTGGCCTGCGCTCACGATTCTCCCGTCAGATCGTCTTCCCGGACTATGCAACCACCGAACTCGTCGAGATTACGAGGCGGCTTGCGAGCGCCAGCCACTACGAGCTCGACGACCATGTCGAGGCCGCTTTGATCGCCATTTTCGCGGGTGTCCGGCGCGACGAGAAGTTCGGCAACGCCCGCTTTGCGAGAACGCTCTTCGAGCAGGCATTGA
>JBBQXH010000157.1:0-6294 GCA_038209835.1 Gaiellales bacterium
GAGCGCTGCCGTCAGCGCGGCGAGCAGCATCGGGAGCAGGAGCTTCAGCGAGTACGTGACGCGCGGACGTGACACGGAAACGTCGATCACGACGCGCGAATAGGTCGTGGTTTCGAAGCACCTGGTAGAGCGTGCCGTCGGGGAGCACCTGCGGCTTCTTGCTCTCGTAGGTGAGGATGTGTCCCCAGAGCTCGAACGCGTTCATGAACTCGAAACTGCGCGACGGGTCGATCTCGGGGTTCTTCCACTTGAACCAGAGGTACATATCGACGTTGTAGGAATGCGTCTGCAGGTCGAGCTGCTGGATGTCGTTGACGAGGACGCCGACTCTGACAACGTCTCTCGCGGCTGCCGGAGAGGCGGCACCGAGCGCGACCGCGGTCACAATCGTAACGACAGCCGCAGGCCGTTTCATCCTGGGGAGGTAAGCACACTCCGTCCGGCGCTGCCAAGCGTGCAAGGTAGGTTTGGGTCGTGCTCCCGATCCTCGCCATCGAGCAGGAGGAACGCCTCGAAGGCCTCGGTGCGCTGGGGCCTAGACTCGAAGCGAGCGGGCTCCCGTACCGGCGGCTCCAGACCTGGCGTGAGGATATGGCGGGGGTACGGGCGAACGAGTTCGGGGCGATCGTTCCCCTTGGCGGCAACATGCACGCCTGGGATGAGAGTGCCCACTCGTTCCTCGCGGAGGAGCGGCGCCTGCTTCGCGAAGCCGCCGACGAGGGCGTTCCCGTTCTCGGCATCTGCCTGGGCGCTCAGCTTCTCGCGCGGGCTCTCGGAGCGGAGGTACGGCAGGGAGATGCACCCGAGATCGGCTGGCTCGACGTCAGCCCGACCGCCGAGGCGGCCGACGATCCGGTGTTCGAGCGGCTCGACGGCCCGACCGGCGTGTACCACTGGCACATGGATGCGTTCGACCTGCCTCCGGGCGCAGTGCGGCTCGCGTCGAGCGAGCAGTATCCGAATCAGGCGTTCCGCTACGGCGACGCCTGGGGAATTCAGTTCCATCCGGAGGTCGACCTCGAGCAGTTCTCGATCTGGATCGCGAACCACCCCGGCGCGGCCGCTGCGAACGGCATCGACGAGGACGAGATGCGCGAGGATGTCCGGCGCGGCACCGCCGACCGGCGCTCGCACGAGTTCCGTGTCGGCCTCTTCGACGCCTTCCTCGAGCGAATCGCTTCCTGACCGAGTTAGCTTCCCGCGTTGGCGGTCTGCGCGTCAGGGTCATCTGACTGCAGGTGCGGCTTCCCACCGATCAGGTCGATGAACCATGCCTCGAATCGCCCGAGCCGGCTCGTCTCGAGCCGATGCCAGGAGCGGTCGAGCTCCTTCTGTCGGTGCGCCCTCGCGTGCTCAGAACGGGCCTTGTCGGGGTTGTAGAAGAGGCGCGCCCAGGGCGAGTAGGGCTTGGCCAGGCGGAGCGTGGCGATGATCCCGACCGGAAGGATGAAGATCGCGATCAACCCCAAGAAGTACTTCCCCTTCAGAAAGGTGGCGATGGCGAACAGGAGCCCGATCGAGATGACCAACCAGGCGACGAACCTCGGCTCGGTGCCGTCGACGTCCGAGTCGGTCTGAAACGGCGAGGAGGAGAGCAGGATCAGTCCACCGAGCATGGCACCGAGAACGACCGCGTCGACGGAGCTGCGGCCCTCCTTCGTCCAGTAGACGTCCCTGAGGCGGAAGACGAGCGCGAATTCGTCGAGCACGAACGCGGCACCGATGCCGAACATGATCGCGCAGATGTTGTAGACGGTGAGATTGTCCGACCAGCGGCTGAATGAGATCAGGCCGCCGAGCAGGACGAGGATGATTCCCGGGACCATGTGGTGGAGGTGGACTCCGCCGACGCTGCCGCTGCCCCAGCCGCGCTTGCGCGCGATCCGTGTGTACCCGCGTGTCAGCGTGAAGGTGATGATGAACGCGACGAGGAGGACGAAGGTCGGCTCCTTCCCCTCGTCGTAGACGTATTGCGTGTATCCGGGGATGAAGCTGAGGATGTCCATTCGCCGTCGATAGGGTAATCGAGCAACCCCAACTTGAAGCGATGACTCTTCAGACGATTCCCCTTGACGATCGCGGCTCCTTTGCCTGGATCGCCGATCCCGGCGAAGCGATCCAGCGGGCGTCGGCGGCCATCGTCGTGGACGGTGAATGGCTTGTCGTCGATCCGGTCGATGCACCTGGGCTCGACGAGGCGCTCCATGCCTGCGGGCCGGTGGTCGGCGTCGCAACGCTGCTCGACCGCCACCAGCGTGATGCGGGTGCCATCGCCGAGCGACTCGGCGTGCCCAGGCTCACACCGCGAACTCTCGGGGGGCCCGGGATTGTCATTGCAGGGATCGAAGAACGTCCCGTCGTGTCGCACAGCTACTGGAAGGAGGCGCTTCTCTGGCTTCCCGATCGGAAATTGCTCGTCTGCGTCGAGACGCTCGGCACGGGCTCGTTCTATCTCGCCCGACAGGGCGATCGGCTCGGACTGCACCCACTCTCCCGTCTGCTGCGAGTTCAGAAGGCCTTCGCCGGACTCGAACCGACCGCGATCGCGGTCGGTCACGGGCGCCCGGTAGTCGTCGCCGCCGGCCCCGCCCTTGCCGCCGCTGTGCAGCATCCTGTCCGCGACCTCCCCAGAGGCTGGCTCCGCGCGGCCCGGCTCGCGTATCGGCGCTGACGATGGTGCAACACCTGCGCGAGAGGATCGACGGGGAGGATCAGAAGACGACGGCGCTCGAGCTCTTCTTCGATCTCGTCTTCGTCTTCGCGATCACCCAGCTCTCGCATTTCCTGCTCGAGCACTTGACCTTCGAGGGCGTCGCTCAGACCGTCTTTCTCCTCCTCGTCGTCTGGTGGGCGTGGATCTACACGACCTGGATGACCAACTGGTTCGACCCGGAGTTGCCTTCCGTCCGGATGATCTTGATCCTCGTCTCGCTCGCGAGCCTCTTCATGGCCATCGCGATTCCCGATGCGTTCGGCGAACGGGCCGTCATGTTCGCGGCGAGCTATGCGGGGCTGCAGATCGTTCGGAACGCCTTCACCGTCTACGGGAGCCCGGCGGAAAGCTTGCATCGTGCGAACTTCACGCGGATCTTCATCTGGTCGCTTGCGGTGGGCGTGCTGTGGATCGGTGGCGCGTTCCTCCCGAGTGGCGTGCGGACGGCCATCTGGATCGTCGCGCTGATCATCGATTACGCGGGGCCGTACGCCGGGTACTGGGTGCCAGGCTTGGGACGTGCCGCTACGACCGAATGGCAGGTCGAGCCGACGCACTTCGCCGAGCGGTTCCAGCTCTTCGTCATCATCGTCCTCGGCGAGTCGATCGTCGTGACGGGAGCGACGGCGTCCGGCCTCGTCCTCGACGGGCCGAGGGTGGCCGCTATCGCGATCGCCTTCCTCAGCTCGGCGGCGCTCTGGTGGCTCTACTTCACCTACGTGGCGCGTATCGCTCAGCTCCGGCTCACCATGTCAGACGACCCCGGGCGCCTCGCGCGCGACGCCTACACGTACATCCATATCCCGATCATCGCCGGAGTCATCGTCACCGCCGTCGGCGACGAGCTCGTGATCGCTCATCCGACAGATCGGTTCGACGGCCCCGAGCTGGCGGCGCTCGTGGCAGGCCCGGCTCTCTACCTCTTCGGCCATGGCCTCTTCCGGCTGAGGATGGCCGGCTCGGTCAGCTGGAAGCGGCTTTGCGCGGCGGCTGGCTGTGTCCTCGCTGGGTTCCTCGGCCTGGTGCTGGATGCAGTCTGGGTCGCCGCGGTCGTCCTCGGCATCCTCGTCATTCTCATCGCATCGGAGCACCTGGCATCCTCGCGGCGGCAGGCGCGCGGGGAGCCGAGCCCGATCGAACGGGTTCAGTCGATGACGAGCTGACTCGCGGCACCCCCCTTCGAGGGTCGAGGCGGCCAGCGCGATGTGCGATGCATGAGCGGTGGTTGACCACGCCCGCCTGAGCCGTCGAACATTCCTGAAGACGTCTGCGGCCGCCGGTGGAGGGCTCGCGCTCGCTCCTCTGCTCGCCCAGGCGGCATCGGCGGCCGGACACGGGAAGGGTGGCGTCACGTTCGCGTCTGATCCGGGGATCAACTTCGAGCTCCTCTTCTCCTTCGGAGCGACCGCCTACGCAACGGGCGAGTTCGGCCCGCTCGTCACCGCAGCGAACGCCGTCAAGGCCCGTGGCGGAACCCCAAGAGCAGTCTTCGAGGTCTTTCACGATCTGGCGGTCAGAACACGAACCTACGCGCAGGACTCCGACGCGGCCGGCAACGCCGTGACCGCCCGCTCCGGTTACCTTCGTGCGGCGGGATACTTCGACGTCGCGCTCTTCTACGTGCTCGCCGCAGGCGGGAAGCAGAAGGAGACCCAGACGTACGCCGAGATGCAGGCGTGCTGGGCGAAGGCCGCGGCGATGTCGCGGACGCCGATCCTGCCGGTGTCGATTCCGTACGAGTCGACGACGCTTCCCGGATATCTGATGAAGCCCGATGCGACCGACACGCCGCGCCCGACGATCATCCTCAACAACGGCAGCGATGCCCAGAACGTCGACCTCTATGCCTTCGGCGGGCTTGCGGCGGTCGAGCGCGGCTACAACGCGTTGATCTTCGAAGGCCCGGGCCAGGGCTCGATGCTCTTCGAGCGCAAGATCTACTTCCGGCCCGACTGGGAGAACGTCATCACGCCGATCGTCGACTTCCTGAGCGCACGGCCGGATGTGGACGCCGAGAAGATCGCGATCGTCGGCTGGAGCTTCGGCGGCGAGCTCGTCTCGCGCGCGGCCGCTTTCGAGCATCGCCTGGCCGGGGTCGTCCTCGATCCCGGCGCCGTCGACTACTTTGCCTCGTGGCCGCTTCCGCCAGTCTTGCTGCGACTTCTCAGCGAAGGGAGGCGCCAGGCGGTCAACGAGGGCTGGGCCGACTTCATGAAGGGCGCATCGTCGCTCGAGAAGTTCGAGATCGCCAAACGAAGCGAGATCTTTGCGCCGACCGATCCGTTCGATCTGTTCAAGACGATGCAGCAGTACACCTCACGCGACGTGATCCACCAGATCACGTCCCCGACGCTCGTTCTCAGCGCTCAGCTCGAGCAGTTCTTCCCCGGGCAGGCGAAGGAGCTCTACGAGCTGCTGACGGCCCCGAAGGAGCTCGTCCGCTTCACCGTTTCCGAGGGCGCGCAGTACCACTGTGAGCCGATGTCGCCGCAGTTCCGCAACGAGACGCTCTACGACTGGCTCGTCGGCGTGTTCGCCGGGTGACGTAAGTGCTCCGTCCCGGAAGTGCGGCGCGCCCGGGCGGCTGCAAAGCGGCGCCGTTCTGCGTCCTCGGTCGCGCCCATATGACGAGCATTTGGGCGCTCCCTGCGTCCTTGCCCGGCTTGCTTTTCGCTCGCCAGGATCATCACCGAACTTCCGGGACGGAGCACTACTGCCCGCTGAAGCGTGGCGCGCGCTTCTCGGCGAACGCCGCCGTGGCCTCACGCGCATCAGCGGTCTGGGCGAGCATCCCGTAGGCGAGGCGTTCGAGCAGGATGCCGCCTTCTCGAGAGGTCTCGGGGATGCGGTCGATCGTCGCCTTCGCGAGCTCGTCCGCGTGCGGGGGCAGGGCGGCGAGGCGTTCTGCGAGCTCGAGGGCGCGTGCAAGCGCCCCTCCGGCGGCGACGACCTCCGTGACGAGCCCGGCCGCGAGCGCCCGGTTGGCCGGAATCCGATCACCGAGGAGGATCAGCTCCTTCGCCCGGGCCGGCCCGACCATCGTCACCAGCCGTTGCGTCCCGCCCGAGCTCGGCACGATCCCGATTCCGACCTCGGGAAGGCCGAAGACCGCAGTCTCGTCCGCGATGCGGAAGTCAGTCGCCAGCGCCAGCTCGAAGCCCCCGCCGAGACACCACCCGGCGATCGCGCTGATCGTCGGCTGCGCGAGCGCAGCGATGCGCTCGTAGACTCCACCGGTCTCGCGGTAGTAGGCGAGGACCGCGGCCGGGTCGACGTCTCGCAGCTCGTTGACGTCCGCCCCCGCCGAGAACGTCTTCGCGCCTCCGGTGAACACGATGCAGGCGGCGGCCTTGGCCTCCGCACCGTCGAGCGCTGTGTTCAGCTCGCGCTCGAGTGCCGACGAGAGGGCATTCAGCTTCTCCTCACGACGGAGCGTGATGACGCAGGCGGCGCCTTCGCGACGGACTTCGACGAGCGGAGTCGCGGTCATTGTTCACCGGATCTCGCGGGAGGCGGCTCGGCGAGACCCCAGGCGTCCGCCCCGCCATCGACGACGATCGTCGTTCCGGTCACGTATGCGC
>JBBQXH010000158.1:0-6292 GCA_038209835.1 Gaiellales bacterium
GGCGTGCGCGTCTGCTCGAAAACGTCGATCGTCGTGAAGACGCCCGACTCCCGCAGCGCCAGAGCGGTCATCAGCCCCGCCATGCCACCACCTGCGATAAGTGCCCGCAAGAAGTCCCTCCAGTTCCTCTCCGTGGGTGGCGTCCGCCCGCGCGAGCGGCGCACGCCGCCGGCGACTGTAGCTCGGAACCATCGGGAGGGCAAGTTGCTCGCAGGACCGTCCGACGACGTCGATCTGCTCGGCGGCGCTTCGCTCGCCGCCAATCCGTATTGGCAGGTAAGCCGGGATTGGCGGCCCCGCTCGACGCTCGCCGCGCGGATCGGATGGCGGCTCGTGTCGCTCCGAGCCCGCCAGGTAATGCGCGGCCCGAGCGCTGCGCGTCCCGCACGGGCACGCGGGCCGAGGCAAGCCGCACGGGCGGCCGCGTCGTCGCGCACGCCGTCCCGCGACGGCCCCTCAGAGCCTTCATCATCTCCGCCGGCTGAGCTAGCCCGGCTGCCGCTCTACCTGCGCGGGCCCGGCCAGGCTGCGGCCGCATCCGCCGATAGACGGACTGATGGCTACCAACAGTCCTGTCGTCGAGCCGTTGCTCGTCTCGCGCACGACGATATTGAGGATGTCTGTCGCCGTACCGATCATGCCCTCGGCAACGTTAAGCGCGAGGTCGCCGAGTCCGTCTATGACGTCGTGAACTGGCATCCCGACGTTGCCTTCGAACATGTTCTTCACTGCGCACTCGAGATCATGGACAACGTCCCGACCTACCAGGATTTCCACGCAACGCCCTCCCGGCGCAAGACCGAGCCCTCTGGGCGACCGCCCTCTACGCCGGCCTACGCCGCGGCGAACTCCTCGCCCTCACCTGGAACAACGTCGATCTCAGCCAGCGACGGATCCACGTCCAACGCGCCTGGGACCCCGTCACCGGCTTCTCGACGAGCTCTGAGACTTGACGTCCGCTCGCGCGCGTACGTCTAAGAGAAGGTCTGATGATCACGGGTGGGTTGACGAGGTAGTCGAACTCAGGTCATGCTCGCGCTCTTGCAGGGTGGAGGGGCGACTCCCTCCCCGCTGAGATGATCGAGACCGGCGGGTCCCTCGCCGTCTCCCTTCGCCCAGTCGAGAGACTCGAAGGTCATCTCGCGCGCGTAGGTCTATAGAGGATCGAGCACCGCGCGTGGTAAGCGAGGTGGTGGTGGGCGAGATTTTCGTGTACCACAAGAATCCTGGCGGAATCTCAGGTCCGTCCTAGCACTGTTAGCAGGGTGGTGGAGCGTCAGTCCCCCGCTGAGACAATCGAAACCTGCAGGTGCCTCTCCGTTTCAGGGTTCCGGACGTTTTGGGTGGATCTTGCGTCGCCCCGAGTCCTCTTTCACGTGTCAGTGACCCTGTCGCTGGTCTCCTTAGGCTCTAAGGCCGCTTTGTAAGAGGCATCGCGATCAATGTGGGGCGCGGGGGCCGCCTTATTTCGGCCGTTCCCTATCTCTGCAACACGCGAAGGCACCGAGGGGGCGCCACCACCATGAAGACGGCGGCGAAGTAGGAAGAGACTTCCCGCGACGAGGGGATCGAGCTGTCCCGCCTCCGATCTCGCGCCAGACCTTCGACTGGAAGAGGACGCTCTCCAGCTCCGGGAACTCAGAGGACATCGGGCGGACGCCGCCGAGTCGTCATGGCGTTGGCTTCCGCGACCAGCCGCTTGTTCTCCTCGACGCGCTCTAGCTCCTCTTGGCGCAGCTTGAGCCGCACTCGCCTCGCGGCGTTGCGCCCTTCGATCTCCTCCAGCTCCGCCTTCTCGCGGTGCAGAGCAAGCTCGGCCCTCTCGCGCTCCAGCTCATCCATGGGCGGATGGTAGCCCCAAAAAAAGGGATCGAGCCCGATTTCTGCGCGGCCAGCTCGCCCTGCACTGGTACGGGCGCGGCGAGAACGCCGTTGCCGAGCGGCGAGGAGAGCTGCGCAAGGTGGCGCAGACTCGGGTCGCAGCCGACGTGAAGGCTGCCAAGGCCGAGATAGAGCGGCGCTCGCTGGCGATTCAGACGGAGCTGCTCGCGGGCGGGCTCGAGTCGGCCGCAGCTCGTCGCTTCCTGGACTCGATGCCGATGGCGGCCGACCTGATGCCGCAACTGTCGGCGGCCGATCTCGTCGAGACGTTCGCGATCGAGAAGGCCGAGAAGGCGCAGCTCCAACGCGAGCTACTCGCGTCCTACGCGCCGCACGAGGAGCCTCGCTGAGCGAGCAGCTCGAACCGGAGGTCGAGTACCTCGACACGACGGCGCTGCGCCGCCGCTACGGGCTCTCTCAGCGCGCCGCCGAGGCCGCCATGCGAGCCCTGCCCGTCCTGCACCTGCCCGGCTTCTCGCGGCCTCTCGTCCGCCGGGCCGACTTCGAGGCCCTCGTCGAGGAGAACACCTATCGGCCCGGCGAGCAGGGAGTTCCTCCCGTCCGCCGGTCATGAGGCGCGGGCCGGGAAGGAATCGGCCACGACTCCCGACCGACCCGCGCAGGCCGAAGCCTAGGCGCTCGCAGGGGCAGGCATCTACAGTGCGAGCAGGCCACGACTCTCGACGCCCGCAGCGCGGGCGGGAAGGACACACGACATGATCGACACGCTGAGCTGCTCGCGCTGCCGGAAGGACGGCCGACGATGAGCGCCTGGATCGAGCCACGCAGGACGAAGGCGGGGGAGCCGCGCTACGTCGTCAAGTTCCGGCCCGGCGGGAGAGTCTCCGCCAAGCATTACGGCGGCAGCTTCCGGCGCCGGGCGCACGCCCAGGCAAGGGCGAGGCTGATCGACGGGCAGCTCGCGCTCGGTCAGTGGCCGAGCTGGCAGATCGCCGAGCAGACGCGGAGCCCGAGCTTCGCCGAAGCCGCCGCCGCCTGGCAGCAAGCACGCCGTGATGTCAGAGAGGCAACCGCCGTCCAGCACGGCGTCGCCCTCAAGCGGGCGCTGCCGATCATCGGCGCCACGCCGATCGACGAGTTGACAATCGCCGATCTCGACCGCCTCGTCTCCGAGCTGGACGCGGCCGGGAAGGCCCGAGGCTCGATCCGCAAGACGAAGACGGCGGTCGCAATGGTGCTCGACCACTTCGAGATCGACCCAAACCCGGCCCGTGATCCTCGCGTCAGGCTGCCCCGTGAGGAGCAGGTCGAGCCCGAGCCCCCGGAGGCTGCCTGCATCGAGGCCGCTGCGGCGCTGCTCCGGCCCGAGTACCGGATCGCCCTCTACGTGCTCGACGCAAGCGGCTGCCGCCTCGGCGAGCTGACGAAGGCGACTGTCGGCGACCTCGACGAGCAGCGGCAGGGCTTCCGTGTTCGCAGCGCCGTCTCGAAGACGAAGCGGCCCCGCCTGATCGGACTGCCCGACGATCTCTGGCAAGCCCTGCTCGACCGCCTGCCGCCAAGGGAGGATCGCCATGGCGAGATGAGCCTCCTGCCCGATGTCACGGCCGACCGGCTGCGGACGGCGATCGCACGGGCCTGCAAGGCGGCCGGTGTCCCCGTGTTCTCTCCGCATGATCTCCGGCACCGCCGGATCAGTCTCTGGCACCGCCAGGGCCTCAGCTTCGCCGAGGTCGGGCAGAAGGTCGGCCAGCGCAGCCTCTCCGTCACCGCGGACACGTACACGCACGTCCTGCTCGACGACTACCGCGAGATCGCCCGCATCCTCTAACGACGCTGCGCCGTCCGCGCCCCGCGCTAGGTTCAACGCCAGTGGACACGGAGGCGGTTGCAGCTTGGGCAACGGTCGCCGCCGTGGTGGTCGCGCTCTTCCTCCCGACAATCACGGCTTGGTGGCGTCATCGGCACCGGCCACTTCTGAGCCTCGCCGATGATCCGGCCAACTCCGCGGAGGAAAAGTGGGTCTACAAAGAAACCGGCCAAGACTCGCTTGCTTGGTTCGTCCGTCTGGCCGTCTCGAACGCCAAGGGCAAGCGCACAGCACAGGGTGTCGAGGTGATCGTGAGTCAGGCCAAACAACTCGGGGACGGAGGCAAGGTCGTCAGACTCCCGTCTCCTGCGCTCGGCTGGACAAGCTCACTCGAAGCGGCGCCGTTCCGCACGATCGGTCCGGACATGGAACGCGCCCTCGACCTTGGCTGGGTCATCCAGCCAGGAGGCGGCGGAGACGTTCGGTTCCAGATCGGGATCCAGGAGCCCGGAGCCCCACAGAACAAGCGTCATCACCTGGAGCCCGGACGATGGCGCCTCGACCTGGACGTGATGGCCGAGAACGGTCCGGCCAAGCCATACGCGGTCACGGTAAGAGTCGAAAACGAGTGGTTAGCGGACGGGCGATGCGTCACCGTCGAGACTGTCGAGGAGCGCCAGTAGCCCCGGCAGGGGACGGACGCCCCACACGGGGTGCCCCCACCCGTGCCCCCACGGAATCCGAGCTCTCGGGCTGATTCGGCTCTGTCAGCGGCTCTGCGGCGCATGGTTCGAGTCCAGTACGGCCCATACCATGAACTATCGCATGCCACGCAACACGGCTCGCACGCTCCCTACCAACAGATCCTCTAGATCAGATACGGAAGATCCGCTCGGCATTGGTTGAGAACACTGACACCTGCTCTTCTTCTGTCAAGCTCTGGATGATCTCGGCGTACGCGTTCACGACATCGCCGTACGAGCTATAGAGCCGGTCGACCGGCCAGTTCGTTCCGAATACCGTACGATCGACACCGAAGGCGTCGACGCACTCGAGCACCCACGGTCGGATGCTTTCGACTGTCCATCGATGGTCGAACATTCCGAGCCCCGAGATCTTGATGACTACGTTCGGGGCCCCAGCCAGCTCGCGCAGTCCTTGCCGCCAGTGCCGGAAGTACGCGGCGTCGCGCGCCCTCGGAAACCCGCAGTGGTCGATGCACAGGGTGACGCCTGGAAACCTGTCGGCGAGGCGTCGTGCCTTCGCATAGACCTCTGGATGGGAATCGAGGCAGCAGACGAGCCCGAATCGCTCTAGGAGCGCATAGCCGCGCTGCCAGGCTGCGTCGACGAGGTAGTCACCTTCCCCGAAGTCGCGGATTCCTCTGACGATCGGGAACTCCAGGTGCCGTTCAAGTTGGTCTTGGACGTCGGTTGTCGCGAGCCACGCCTCGGCGACGATGCCGTCCGGAACCCCGGTTCGCTCGGCCATCGATTGAAGCCAACGAGTCTCCTCGACTGGATCGGGTGAGCCGAGAGCAGCTTGGACGTGCACCACTTTCGTCACATTTTGAAACCGCGTCTCGGCAATGAACTCGCTGGCCGCGTAGCGCTGCGCCTTCAACGGATCGATGTCGCCGAGAAGGGGGTGCATCCAGTCGGGTTCGAGCCATGTCCACCGCAGACGCTCGTGCTTCAGTTCGTAGAAGTGGACATGTGTATCGACGAGCGGTAGTGCGGCCACCCCTACCTCCACCAGATCGCGTGGGTCATCTTGGCGGCGTCATGGACGATGACCTCACCTGACACGTAGGCCGCATCATCGGAGCAGAGCCACACGGCCAGCGCGGCGATCTCATCAGCAGTCGCCAGGCGCCCGGCCGGGAGAGACGCCTCGATCTGCTCCATCACCGCAGGGTCTGATAGTAGCTCCCGATTGATGTCCGTAAGCGCTCCCATAGGTGCGACGACGTTCGACGTGATGCCATGGCCGATCAGCTCGGCCGCCGCGAACTGCCCGATCATGCGCACTCCGGCCTTGGCGACGCAGTACGCGAACTGCTGAGGAGCCGGAAGCAGAGAGGCCGTCGAGCCGATGTGCACCATTCGGCCCTTGATGCCGTTCCCGATCATCTTTCGGGCCACGACCTGGGTACAGACGAAGACGCCGTAAAGGTCGACCGCGAGCATTCGCTCCCAGTCCTCGTCGCGACACTCGAGCAAGGAGTCGAAAACGATCATTCCGGCGTTATTCGCGAGGATGTGAATCGGACCGAGCTGAGACTCGACCGCCTCTACGGCCGCCTCGACCTCTGAGCGGTGGGAGACGTCGACCTTCCACGCTCGGGCTCTGGTTCCGGTGGACTCGAGGGCGGATGCCTTCCGCGCCGCCGCCGCTTCATCGATGTCGAAGATCGCCACAGTTGCGCCCTGGGCTGCGAGTCGATCGACGATTGCTTCGCCGATCCCCTTTGCGCCGCCGGTGACTACTGCCACCCGACCGTTGTGCTCGCCCACGTTAAACCTCCTCCGGCCCGCCTACCCAGACCCTTGACCCCCGTCGCGCACGAGTGGTAGCGTCGCCCGCGTGTTGGATCGATCAAATCACAAGAACGCGGGGCCTTTCCAGGGAATCATCCCG
>JBBQXH010000159.1:0-6280 GCA_038209835.1 Gaiellales bacterium
GGGCCTCGCGGCTGGGACGTATTACTACCGCGTTCGAGC
This sequence comes from Gaiellales bacterium, assembly GCA_038209835.1. Taxonomy (GTDB): domain Bacteria; phylum Actinomycetota; class Thermoleophilia; order Gaiellales; family Gaiellaceae; genus JBBQXH01. Next base: position 40 of record JBBQXH010000159.1, read on the forward strand.
CGAGGACGCCGCGGGCAATCTCAGCTTCTCGTCGAACGAGGCGAACGTGACCGTCACGGGGGGGCCGCCGCCTCCCACGACCTTCCTCGCAGGTGACCAGGCGATCGAGGCCAAGGCCGATTCGAACGCCGCAGGGCTCGCCGAGGCGTTCAGAACCACGGCGAGCGCGACGGGAACGCTCGCGAGGCTGACCGTCTACGTCGACACGGGCTCCCCAGCCACGAAGCTCGTCGCCGGCATCTACTCGGACTCGGGTGGCAAGCCGGGCACTCTGCTCGCCCAGGGAACGCTCAACACACCGACCGCCGGTGCCTGGAACGGCGTCACCGTCCCGTCGACGGCGATCACGAGCGGCGCGACCTACTGGATCGCCCTGCTCTCGCCGAGCGGCACAGGGACGCTTCGCTTCCGTGATCGTTGCTGCGGCGGCGGAACTCCGGCCGAGACGAGCTCCCAGACGACGCTCGCCACGCTCCCCGCGACCTGGACGACGGGTGCGCGCTACAACGACGCGCCCTTCTCCGCCTGGGGCGGGGGAACGATTCCTTAGGAACCGAGCTCCGTCCGCAGATCGTGCTCGTACGCGCTCGGGGGAGTCGCAGGATCGTAGTAGGCGATCGGGGCGCCCTTCGCGTCGATCAGCAGCGTGAAGGAGCCGTGGGCCAGCTGCTCGAGCGTGCCCCGCGGCTCGACGAGGACGTTGTAGGCCTGCCAGACCGGCGCGAGCTCCTCGGCGGTGCCCATCAAGTAGCGGAACTGCGGGAGCAGGTGATGCTCGGCGACGAACTTCCGCACCGCCGCGGGCTTGTCGTTGCGGGGATCGACGCTGACGGCCAGCACGTGTACGCCCTCCCCGTCCGGCCCGAGGTTGCGAAGCACCGTGTTGAGGTTCTCCGCGATCAGCGGGCAGACGTCGGGGCAGTGGGTGTAGAGGAAGGTCAGGAGCACCGGTTTCCCGCGCTCCTTCGACAGGCGAACGATCCGGCCGTCCTGGTCACGCAATGCGAAGTCGGTCGCGGTCGTCCCCGAGGCGACCGGCGTCCCGGTCAGGGCGGACTGCGTCGTCGAGGTGTTCTGCGCCGGAGTCGTCGTCGACTCGTTCATCGCGGCGCCGCAACCCGCTGCCAGGACGGCCGCAAGGGCAGCGGACACGACCAGGCCGCGCCGGCCGGGGCTCACGAGCTTGCCGCGACCGCCTGGCGGCCTGCGCGGCGCTCGCGGATCCCGCGGAGCTCTGTCGTGATCTCCGGAACCCGCCAGAGACAGCACGGGACGTAGACGACGATACCGACGACGACTTCGACGATGAGAGTGACCGCAGCCGGGGCGCCTGCGTCGACCAGAAGCAGTCGGGTCGCGAGGACGAATCCGCCCATGACGGCGGAAGCGATGACGACTCCCGTGAGACCTCGGATGAACGTCCAGAGCGAGACGTCGAGTGCGCGGGCGGTCAGCCAGGAGTAGTAGGGCTCGACGATCGTGCTCGAGATCGCGTAGCCGACCGCGACGCCGACGATACCCCAGTGGAGGCCGCCGACGAATCCGATGAGACTGGCGGCCAGGACGATCATCGAGTAACGGAACAGCACCTTCGTCCGGTTCCGAGCCTCGAGGATGCTCGAATTGAGCCGCTGGAGCGACTGCAGGAGGCCGACCCACGCGAGGATCTGCATCACGGGAACAGCCGCCTCCCATTTGTCGCCGAGGACGACGGAGACGAATTCGGGAGCCACGATGACGAGCCCGATGAGGGACGGAATCGTGATGGCGCCGACGACGCGATTCACGCCGATCCAGATTGTCGCCATCCGCGCAGGATCGTCCTGCATCCGCGAGAATGCGGGGTACAGGACCTCCTGGATCGGCCCGGCGACCTGGTTGAACGGGAACAGGATCACGCTGTAGGCGATGGTGTAGGCGCCGACGGCCGCGGCCCCCAGGAAGCGACCGATCAGGAGGACGTCGGCGCTTCGATTCGCGTAGAAGAGCAACCGGGTGCCGAAGACGTTGCCTCCGAACGCCCCGAGCTCGCGGAAGCTCGTCCACGAGTAGGTGAATCGTGGCTTCCACTCACAGAAGCGCCAGAGGAGAACCGTCGACACGACACCGATGGTCAGCTGCTGCGCGATGATCGCCCACGCGCCAAGACCCTGAACGGCGGCGGCGATGCCCACGACCGCCCCGATGAGGGTTCCGGCGATCTGGCGGAGCTCGAGGCTCCTGAAGTCCATCTCGCGGGTGAGCAACGCGCTCTGAACCGTCGCCAGGGCGGTGATGAAGAAGCTGAGGGAGAGGGCTGCGAAGAGGGGCTGGACGTCGGGCTCGTTGTAGAAGTCGGCCACGAGACCCGAGCAGGCGACGCCGATGAGGGTGAAGACGATGCCAGCGCCGAGGCTCGTCCAGAACACGGTCGACTTGTCCTTCTCCGTGAGGTTCCGACGCTGGACGAGGGCTGCCCCGAGCGCGAGGTCGGAGAAGATCAGGACGAGGCCGGAGAGAACGACCACCATCGCTGCGAGCCCGAAATCGTGGGGTGCGAGGAGGCGTGCGAGGATGATCGCGACGACCGCCCGGGAGCCCTGCCGCATCAGCTGCGACGCGATCTTCCATGCGATCCCGCGCATGATCCGCGAGCGCATGCCGTCTGCGGGCGGCGCGGCGGTGCTCACCGTGCCCTCGCGGGCAGCGGGCGCGACTGGCATCCGATGTGCAGGTCGAGGTAGTCGCGAATCTCCTCAGCGAGTCGCCCGTCGGTTCGGGTGCCGGACACCTCTTCCTTGGCCCGTTCGACTGTGGCGAGGAGGGACGCGGGATCATCGACATACGTCACGAGACCGGCTTCTCCGAGGCGTTGCCCGAGCGCAACCTGGTGGTCGTCGATCGCCTCGCCGAACGTCCGGCGACGCGGGACGACGATCGGACGCTTGCCGGCTGTCAAGGATGCGAGAATCGAGCCGACCCCAGCGTGTGTGACGACGATTCGTGCGCTCTTCATCGTCTCGAGCAGCTCGTCGAAGGGCAGGTAGTCGACGAGCTCGGCCCGATCTGGCCGGGAGGTCGACGTGCCGCACTGGATGCGAACCGGTTCCTCTCCCGGAAACCCGTCGAAGGCATCGATGAGCCGATCGAACGGCTCGCTCGTTCCGATCGTGACGAAGATCATCGCTGAGAAAGGACGGCGCCGGCGTACCGGGCGCGGCGGACACGGGCGCGGAGCTCGGGCCACTGGACGTAGATGCGGTCGGCAGCCGGGGCTATCAGTCGGAGGCTCAGCGACGGCCCCTCGATCCGTGTCAGGCTTTCGATGTAGACGACCCGCGCACCGCGCAGGCGGGCGGCCCAGGCGAACGGAACTGCCGTGCCGGCGCCGGTCGTGAGTACGACTCTCGGGCGCTTCTCGCCGACGAGCTTCCATGCGATTCCGAGGTTCCGCAGCAGGTTCCCGAGATGGCGCGTCGTCGGCGTCCGGGCGAAGGTCACATCCTCGCCGGCGAGAAGCGAGCGGGCGTCGCTCGTGTCGTCTGTAGCCCATGCGCGCGAGTAACCGGCCCAGGCGTCGCGGAGCGCGAAGAGCTGGAGGAGGTGGCCGCCTGCCGAGCAGACGAGCAGGACGTCGAGGCGTTCGCGCTCGCTCATGCGATCACCGCCACGGTTCGACGGGCGATGTCCGACCACGGAAGGGCCTCCGCCCGCCGGAGCGCCTCCTGGCCCTTCGCCCGCGCGTGCTCCGGATCGCCCAGTGCGGCCTCGAGCGCGCGCCGGAGATCATCGGCGTCGCCAGGGGTGAACAGCCACCCCGCCGCTTCATCTCCGATCAGGGACGAGTATCCAGGCGTGCGGGCGACGATCGCGGCGCGGCCCATCGAGAGCGCGAGTGCCGCCGATCCCGACGTGCCGCCGTCGCCTCGCGGCACGACGGCCACGTCGCAGGCCCCGAAGAGCTCGGCGACGGCCTCGTCCGGAACGAAGCGAAGCAGCGGGCGGATCCGGCTATCCATCTCGGCGGCGCGAGCGACGGTCCTCCCGACGTCATCATCGAGTGCGGGCCCGGCGATCACCAGCGCCGTCCGCGGAAGTGACGACGCTGCGAACGCCTCGAGGAGGACTCCGATGTCCTTGTAGCCCCGGAGATTCCCGAAGCAGAGCGCGACCGTCCAGCCGGCGGGGATCCGCAACTCCTCGCGGACATCGGCGGGGGGGCGACCTGACGGATACACGTCGAGGTAGAACCCGTGCGGTACGACTGAGAGCTTGCGCTGTATCGGCCGTCCGAGAGCATCTCGCGCGCGTGACGCGGTGTCCTCGTCGAGCGCGATCATGGCGGTGCTGAAGCGTGCGAGGAGTCGTGCGGCCAGCCGGTCGAGGCGACGGCTGGTCGTCTCGTGCGGAACGACCTGGTGCACCGTCCAGAGGACGCGGTAGCCAAGCAGCCTGGCTGCGGCGAGCCGGAGGGCCATGAGTCCGAGGCGAACGTACGAGAGCGGCAGCTGCAGCGTCTCGAACGTCCCGTCGTAGCGGTAGTAGCTCTCGGGCCAGTGAAAATGGAGGACATCGACGGACCTCTGCGCGTGTAGCAGCCAGCCGAGGTCGAACGTCCCGCCGTCGACCAGCTCGACCCCGTACCCGGACAGGGCCCGGTAGAGGAGTCGCTGGTAGGGGTTCGTCCGAAGAACCGGCGGGAACGATGCGATCCGCAGACGCGTCGCCGGACGTGCCGCCTCTCCGGCGACCGGAGCGCCGGTTCCACCGGACGCCCGGGTAGCCGCAGACGTGGACGCCATGCACTGAACGTAGTCCCAGGTTGCCGGACTGGCTACGGGGAGAGAGCTAGTGTCGACCTAGCCGATCATCCAGGACACCTCCCCGAGCGCTGGTCCAATGTCCCGTAGCGGCTTTGCGATGACCCCGCCTACGATCGGATTCATGACCGAATTTCCTGCAGAGCCCGTGCGCGACACGCGCGAAACCGATCCTACGTCCACCTCACGCCCTCAGGACGGGCCGATGAGCCGCCTTTCCGCACGCGAGCTCGAGGTCCTCGAGATGATCTCCGTCGGCATGACCAATGCCCAAGTGGCGGAGCGGCTCGGGGTGTCCGTTGACGCCGTCAAGTTCCACCTTGCCGCGCTGTACCGAAAGCTCGGGGTCAGCAACCGGGCCGAGGCCATGTCGACCTACGTCGGGAGCCTCGGAACGCCGCTCCGCGGGGTCGGGCGCGTCGCCGAAGCCCCACAGCTTGCTCGCGCCTCGACAGGCGGCGGCGGGGGCGGTGGTGTCGATCTGCACCTGTTCGGACGGGTGATGTGGCGTTTCAAGTGGCTGGTTGCCCTTGGTCTCATCATCGCCGCAGGTCTCGCCTTCCTCTCGTACCAGCGCCAAACGGAGGAGTACGCGAGCTACGCGACGGTCTTCGTCACGCAGAACGGCTTCCCGTGGGGTCGGCTGGCCCTGCCCGGGCCCGTGATCGGAGAGTCCGGGTCCGGCGGAACGGCCTCGCCGACGGACACCGGCCCGGCCTTCGCCGATCCGAATCGTCTGTCGAGTCTCGCGATCCTCTACGCGCGCCTCGCCGACAGTGATCCTGTGCGCCAGCTGATGGCGGAAGAGGGGAAGATCGAGGGCCGGATCGAGGCGGCGACGCTGCTCGCCTCCGACAACCAGAGCGATGCGCTCCCGCTGATCAGTATCGCCGGCATCGCGAGCACGCCTGAGGCGGCGATCACGACCGCCCAGCGCGCGACGACCTCCCTTGTCTCGTTCATCGAGGATCAGCAGAAGGCGAACGGGATCCCGGCAAGCGAACGCGTCAAGTTCCAGGTCGTCAAGGAGCCCGACAAGGCCAAGGTCCTCTCCGGGAAGTCGCTGACGCTCCCGATCGTCGTCTTCCTGGCCGTCATGCTCGGCGTCGTGGCCCTCGCCTTCCTCCTGCAGAACCTCCGGCCCCCGCGGCCCGGGAAGGCATCTGCCGAGGACGGCGAGGCCGATTCGGCGCGGGACGAGACGCCGTCCTCCGCGGCCGTCGCGTAACCGTCTTCGCGGCGCTACGACCCATGAGACCTCTCGCCGGAGGCGTCGACCGCGGCTCTCTCGCTCTTGCGGGCGTGGTGCTCGCGTGCATCGCGATGTTGGCGTATTCCGCCGCCACGGGCGTCCACTCTGCGACGTTCGCCATCGTTGCTCTCTTCGGGGTCACGATGGTGCTCGGCGCCAGCTTCCTGCTGCGCTGGTCGAGCCTCTTCGG
>JBBQXH010000160.1:0-6269 GCA_038209835.1 Gaiellales bacterium
CCTGCGCCTCCCGTACACGCTCCGCATCCTGCTCGAGAACGTCCTGCGCCTCGAAGACGGCGAGGCGGTCACCGCCGCCGATGTCGAGGCCGTCGCGACCTGGTCGGCGAAGGACGAGCCGACCCGGGAGATCTCGTTCACTCCGGCGCGCGTCCTCCTCCAGGACTTCACCGGCGTCCCCGCGATCGTCGATCTCGCCGCGATGCGCGACGCCATGCGCGACCTCGGCGGCGATCCGGCCCGCATCAACCCACTGCTCCCCGCGGAGCTCGTCATCGACCATTCGGTTCAGGTCGACGAGTTCGCCTCCCGGTTCGCCTTCGCGCGGAACACTGAGCTCGAGTTTGAGCGGAACCGCGAGCGGTACGCCTTCCTTCGCTGGGGGCAGGGCGCCTTCGAGGGACTCGAGGTCGTGCCGCCGGGAACCGGGATCGTGCACCAGATCAACTGCGAGTACCTGGCGCGCGTCATCGAGTCCCGGGAGATCGGCGGGCGCCTCCAGGCGTTCCCCGACACGCTCATCGGAACCGACTCGCACACGACGATGGTCAACGGCCTCGGCGTGCTCGGGTGGGGCGTCGGCGGGATCGAGGCCGAGGCGGCGATGCTCGGCGAGCCGATCTCGATGCTCGTCCCTCAGGTTGTCGGCTTCAAGCTCACGGGGGAGCTGCCGTCAGGCGCCACCGCGACCGACCTCGTCCTGACCGTGACCGAAATCCTCCGGCAGATCGGCGTCGTCGGGAAGTTCGTCGAGTTCTACGGGCATGGGCTCGCCGCGCTCCCGCTCGCCGATCGTGCGACGATCGCCAACATGGCGCCCGAGTGCGGCGCGACCTGCAACTTCTTTCCGGTCGACGACGAGACGGTTCGCTACCTCGAGCTCACGGCCCGTCCGCAGGAGCGGATCGCCCTTGTCGAGGCGTATTCGAAGGCGCAGCACCTGTTCCACGACCCCGCCGACGAGCCGACGTACTCCGAGGTCGTCGAGCTGGATCTCGGCGATGTCGAGCCGAGCCTCGCCGGTCCGCGCCGACCGCAGGATCGTGTGCCGCTCGCGGATGCGAAGCAGGCGTTCGCCGATTCCCTTACGACCTTCGGCGTCGCCTATAACGGCGGTACGATCGACGAGTCGGTGATGGAGTCGTTCCCGGCGAGCGATCCTCCCGCCGGGGCCCAGCCCGGGCATGACGCGACCCCGTCGGAGCGAACCCCTGTCGCAACCGCGATCCCGGCCCCCGCGAGCGCCACTGTCACGCAGGATGGCGAGACGTTCGAGCTCCGCCACGGCGCGGTTGTGATCGCAGCGATCACGAGCTGCACGAACACCTCGAACCCGGCTGTCATGGTCGGCGCCGGTCTGCTCGCCCGCAAGGCCGTCGAGCGCGGGCTCACACGGAAGCCATGGGTGAAGTCGAGCCTGGCACCCGGCTCGAAGGTTGTCACGGACTACCTCGAGCGCGCGGGCCTGACCCCGTATCTCGACGAGCTCGGCTTCAACCTCGTCGGCTACGGCTGCACGACGTGCATCGGCAACTCCGGCCCTCTTCCAGACGCGATTTCGAGCGCGATCGCAGACAGCGGCCTGATCGCCTGCGCCGTCCTCTCGGGAAACCGCAATTTCGAGGCCAGGATCCACTCCGAGGTCAAGGCGAACTACCTCGCCTCTCCCCCGCTCGTCGTCGCGTACGCGCTCGCCGGAACGATGGACATCGACCTCGGCTCGGAACCGATCGGGCTCGACCGGGATGGGAACGACGTCTTCCTCGCGGATCTCTGGCCGACGCCGCGCGAGATCCAGGGGACGATCGAGACGGCGCTCAGGCGAGAGATGTTCGAGTCGGCCTACGCCGACGTCTTCGCCGGAGACGAGCGTTGGAACGCCTTGCCGGTCCCGGAGGGAGACCTCTACGCCTGGGACGAGGACTCGACCTACGTCCGGCTGCCGCCGTACTTCGACAGCATGCCGCGCGAGCCTGAAGGTGTTGCGGACGTCGTCGGAGCGCGCTGCCTCGTCATGGTAGGCGACAGCGTCACGACCGACCACATCTCACCCGCGGGCGCCATCCGCGCGGACAGCCCGGCCGGCCTCTACCTGTCCGACCACGGCGTCGAGCGCTCGGCGTTCAACTCCTACGGATCGCGGCGCGGGAATCACGAGGTGATGGTTCGGGGAACGTTCGCCAACGTGCGGCTGCGAAACCAGCTCGCTCCCGGAACCGAGGGATCGGTGACCGTTCACCTGCCAGAAAGCGAGCAGCTCTCCATCTACGACTCGTCGCACCGCTACCAGGACGAGGGCGTTCCCCTCGTCGTCATCGCCGGTAAGGAGTACGGCTCCGGCTCGTCGCGAGACTGGGCGGCCAAGGGCCCGAATCTGCTCGGCGTCAGGGCAGCCATCGCCGAGAGCTATGAGCGGATCCACCGCTCGAACCTGCTCATGATGGGGATCGTCCCGCTTCAGTTCGCCGCGGGAGACTCCGCCGCCTCGCTCGGTCTGACGGGTCGCGAGACCTTCGACGTCGAAGGTCTCGCTGACGGCGAAGCCCGCGAGGTGACGGTCACCGCGAAGCCGGACGGAGGCGAGCCCCTCCGTTTCTCCGCGCGAGTGAGGCTCGACACACCGCGCGAGCGGGAGTACGTGCGCCACGGCGGCATCTTGCGGTACGTGCTACGGCGGCTGGCATCGTGACGGATCGACTCGTCGTCGTCGCGCCCCTGAAGAACGGCGCCCGGGAGTCGGTGAAGCTCCTCGTCGCAGACGGACCACCGTTCGACCTGTCGGCGACGACGCTCGAGAGCCACGAGGTCTACCTGACCGCGGAGGAGGCGATCTTCGTCTTCACAGGGGTGCGCGCGCGCTCGGAGCTCGAACGCCTCATCGGCGACCCCGGAGTATGGCGGGCGGCGAACGCATGGCGCGACTGCCTCGCTGGACGGCCGAGGATCGCGGACGAGGCGTTTCTGTGGCGCCGGGGTACGGCCGGCGAGGCTCGCGGCACGTGACCTAGACGCTACCCGTCTCGATCGCTCGTGAGCCGTAGGAATACGGCTCCGGTCAGAACGCCGGCGATGCTGAGGCACACGGCGAACCCGATCCACACCGCAGTCGGGAGCGGGCGCATGAGCGAGATGGCGCCCACAGCGATCGCGGCAGCCGCAAGGAGAAGATCGACGATCACGAGCGAGCGGAGAAACACGGTCGGGCTCTGGTCAGCTGTGTCGCACCACGAGCACCGAGCACCGAGCCTGATGGGCAACACGCTCGCTCACGCTGCCGAGAGCGCGCATGCCGTGCTTCCCGCGACTCCCGACGACGAGGAGATCGGCGCCGACCGACGCTTCGACGAGAGCATCCACGGGCTTCCCGTCGACGACCTCGATCTCAGGCTGATCTTGGACGACGGCGACGTGATCGACGTGCCTGCCGCCCGTCGCGATCACCTGCCGAAGCGTCCCCCCGACCCGATCGCGAAGCTCGAGCGCGGCCCCGAGCGCCGCTGCGGACTCGGGCGACCCGTCGAGCCCGACGACGATCGACGAAGGTGAGCCGTCGTCCACCCTGCCAGCCCGGGCGATCAGGACCGAGCACGAGACATCGTGGAGCAGCGTCGTCGTCAAGCTTCCGATCAGGATTCCCGCGATCCGTCCGTGTCCGTGGGTCCCGAGAACGAGAAGGGTCGCCGCGTCCTTCTCGACGGCGTCGAGGATGCCCGCCTCGGTCGGGCCGTCGATCAGCCGCGTCTCGCAGGGGCAGACGGCCGAGACCTCCTCCGTTGCGCGTTTGAGGGCGGTCTCCGCGTCGCTTTCGAGCTCGGTGGCCACGCTCGCCGCGGCCCAGCCTGCCTGGGCGGCTACCTCCAGCTCGATCGCACTCGCGAGAATGAGCTTTCCGCCCGGCACCAGGATCCGGGCCGCCTGACGCGCCGCCTCGAGGCTCTCGTCGGAGCGATCGACCGCACAGAGAACCGTCTCGAAGATCGATGCCATCGGCAATAGCTTGGCGGATTGTCGTGGCCCGTGCGGCGACACGACGATGACCGGGCGCTCCGACCCGCGCAGCACGCTGCTCGCGACGCTCCCGATCCCCTCCGCCGCCACGGCGCCGCGCTCACGCGACCCGACGACGATGAGGTCCACATCCAGCTCGTTGGCACGCCGGACGATCGCCTCGGCGGGATCGCCGGCTGTCGCCTCCGTCTCGCAGAGAACGCCCCGAGACCGAGCCTCGTCGGCCGCCTCGGAGAGGATTTCGGACGCGCTCGCCCCGCCGACCTCGGTCACCGTCAGGATGACCAGCCGGGCGCCCTGAGCTGTGGCGAGCTCGAGGGCGGCGGTACAGGCGGACCGGGCCGCGTCTGAGCCATCCGTCCCGACGACGATCGTCCTCACGAACTCGTCGGGACGACCTCGACCGGACAGGTCGCGTGCTGGACGCAGTAGTGGCTCACCGACCCCATGACGAGGTCGTGGAGCCTCCCGTGCTTCCCCGCGCCGACAACGAGAAGCTCGGCGTCGTTCGCTGCTTCGACGAGCGCGCGCTCGGGGCGATCCTCGACGACGCTCCGCTCGATCTCGAGTCCTCTGGCGCCGTCTCCCAGCTTCGCGATCGCCTCGTCCACGACGGTGCGCGCTGCGTGCCGCATCGCCTCGATCGTCGCCTCGGGATCGGCGTCGATCGGTCCCGACCATTCGACGAGAAACGGATCGGGAACGGATTCGAACACCGGCATGATCCAGGCGTGGACGACCTCGAGGGAGGCCCCGCGGAGCCGTGCCTCGTCGGCCGCGAAGCGAAGCGCGGCGAGCGATGCCTCCGTTCCGTCGACGCCTACGACGATCTTTCCCATGGGCCGGCAGGAGCGTACAGCAGGCCGGCTCCGGAGACGTTCGGACGTGTCCGTTCTGGCCAGGAATACCCCGGATGGGGGATTCCCCCGATCGGGGTATGCCCGATCCTCCGTTCCAGGAGCATCGTGACGGAGAAGACTCTGCGGTCAACTATCGCGAATGCCGCTGGCAGCGCCCCTAACGGCGACTCGCCAGAGGCGATCCTCGACTCGTACCGGCGCCTCGCCGAGGTCTTCCACGAGGTCCTCGCAGAGCAAAGCCTCGACTCGCTTCTCGACCGCGTCGCCGACGCCCTCGGCGACCTCGTCCCGTACGACACGCTCACCGTCTACCGGGCCGACGAGAGCGAGCGAATGCTCGTCCCCGTGATGGCGCGGGACCGCTGGGCGGCCGAGATCCTCTCGACGCGCTGCCCGTTCGGAGTGGGGCTCACCGGTTGGGCGGTCGAGCACGAGAAGGCCGTGCTCGTCAACCAGGTGCAGCTCGACCCGCGCGCGAATGTCGTTCCGGGAACGCCCGCCGACGAGCCAGAGGCCCTCGTCTCGGTTCCGCTGATCGCGCGTGGACAGGTCAAGGGTGCGCTCAACGTCTACCGCCTCGGCGAGCACGCGACCTTCACGTCCGAGGAATTCGAGCTGGCTCAGCGGTTCGCTGACGCCGCCGCGCTCGCACTCGACAATGCGGAGATCCGTGCGCGTCTCGAGCATCAGGCCCAGACGGACTCCCTCACCGGCCTCTACAACCACCGCGTCTTCCACGAGCGCCTCCGCGCCGAGATCGGTCGAACGAGCAGGGGGCGCGGGCCCGTCTCGGTTCTCATGATCGACGTCGACGACTTCAAGCGCGTCAACGACGTCTACGGCCACGCGACGGGCGACCACGTGCTGGCGCGAGTCGCCGAGATTCTCGTGCAGACCGCCCGCGTCTCCGACGTCGTGTGCCGGCTCGGCGGCGAGGAGTTCGGCGTGATCATGACCGACACTGGGATCGAGAGCGCGCGCACCTTCGCAGCGCGTATCGACGAGAGACTCGCGCGGGCCAACTTCGAGCCGGCCGGGAACCTCTCCGTGTCGACAGGAATCGCCCAGGCCCCCGATCACGCGATGAATCCCCGCGAGCTCGCAGCGTGCGCCGAGGCGGCCATGATGACCGCGAAGGCGAAGGGGAAGCGGCAGATCGTCGTCTTCGGGCACGAAGCGGAGCAACGCCCGGAGGACACCGAAGGCGGCAAGCGCGACGCACGCTCGATCGCCCACCTGAAGATGCTCCAGAGCCTCGTGGGCAAGCTCAGCCGCCTCAACGACGTCGCCGGTATCGGCGAGACGATCGTCACCGAGCTCCGGACGCTCATCGACTACCACAACGGCCGCCTCTACCTGGCCGAGGGCGAGCGGCTCGTTCCCATCGCCTTCAGGGGAGAG
>JBBQXH010000161.1:0-6251 GCA_038209835.1 Gaiellales bacterium
CGTTCCTGCCGGTACAGCACCGGGCCACCGTCCTCGAGCTTGATCGCCACCGCCGCGATCCCGAGGAGCGGAGCTGCCAGAATGAGAAGCGCGGCGGAGCCGGCGACGTCGAGCGGGCGGCTCACCGCGTGCCCTCCGCCTTCTCCCAGACGGCAGGCACGCCGAACCGCAGGTAACGCACCAGGGCGACCACGGTCGCCTGGGTGACGAGTGCGTAGTAGTACGCGAGCGAGGCTCCAGGCACCGGCGCCCGCAGACGCCCGGCGACCACCAGCGACAGCCCGGCGATCTGGGCGGTGAGGACCGCTCGATAGACGGGCCCGCGCCCGGCCAGCCCGACGCTCGTCAGGAGCAGCACGAGGTGGAGGATCCCGCTGCCGTAACGGAGAACGCGATGGGAGACGAGCTCGGCGAGGTAGACGGAGTCGACGTCTCGCAGCATCCGGCCCTCGAGCAGGATCAGCCAGCAGTGCTCGAACATCCGGACCTTGCGCCGGTACTCGTCCTCGAGGTCACGCGAGGGCTTCTCGAACGCGTGCGCGGCGGCCTCGTACACCGCTCGGCGACCTCGCTGTACCATCAGGTACGGAAGCGCGAGATCGTGCCCGTAGCGAGGATCGACATCGACGTAGTCCTCGCGCCGGAGGGCATAGATCGAGCCGTTTCCGCCCGTCACCGATCCGAGCGCCGACTCCTGCTCCCGTAGCCAGACCTCGTAGCGCCAGTACGCATCCTCGCGATTCGTCCCGTCTGCCTGCTCGAGGTGGAGCTGGCCGCAGACGTAGGCGACATCGGGGTCGGCGAAGCCGCGGACGAGCATCCGGAGCGTGTTCGAGGCCCATGTCGCGTTGGCATCGGAGAAGGCGACGATCTCGCCACTCGTTCGCCTGACCGCGAGATTCTGCGCGTTGACCTTCCCGCCGCGCGGGCACGGGAGCAGTCTCACCCGGCGCTCGCGCCACTCGATCTCCTGCACGATTGCGTCGGTTGAGTCGCTCGATGCGTCCGAGGCCACGACGATCTCGACTCGCTCGGGCGGATAGTCGAGCGCGAGGAGGTTCTCGACGCGTCGCGCGATCACCGTCTCCTCGTCGTGTGCGGCCACGATGACGCTGACGGTCGGCAGGATATCGTCCTTTCGCACCGGCCTCGGGCGGGCCCGCGCGACGGCTCCGGCTGCCAGCGGATAGCCAACGTGCGTCCACCCGAGCGCACCCAGACTCGTCCAGAAAAGGGCTCTCCCGATCCCCATCGGATGAGTCTAGAGCCGGCCGTTCACGACCCGGCGCCGGAACACGGCCGGGGCGGCCACGATGAACATCGCGAGCGCGAAGAAGTAGTACATCTGCATCGTCAGATAGAAGGCGTTCGCGGCGAGCGTCCCGGCGAGGGCTGCGGTGAGACCCCAGCCGAGCGGCCTGACCCGAGCCGCGAGGGCGTCTCCCGAGACCGCCATCGCCCGACCCAGGCGCCGGAGCGCCCCGAGCCGCCGGAAGAGGTAGCCGAGGTAGCCGAGGAAGAGCGCTGTTCCGATGATTCCCGTCTCGGTCAGGAGCGCGAGGTAGTACGAGTGCGGTCCCCAGTTCGACTTGCCCGTGACGAACTCGTAGTAGGACGAGAACGTGTTCAGCCCGAGCCCGAGGAGCGGGTGCTGGCCGATCACGGGCGGGAGGAGCTGGTAGATGTCGAAGTGGACGCGCGTCGAGCCGCCACCGACACTCGTCCGCGCGCGCAGGACGGTCTCGAAGAAGCCGCTTCGCTGCGCCACGACGATCGCGACGATCGCGACGACGAGCCCGAGAGGGAGCATGAAACGCTTCGAGAGGAAGAAGTGCCGGTACGGGACGGCGAGCACGAGGAAGCCGACGAGGAGGCCGAGCAGGCCGCTGCGTGAGAGCGTTGCGAGCTCGACGACCGCCAGGAACGCCAATGTCAAGGCGAGCGGAGCACGCAGGCGGTGCCCGCGTTCGAGTCGGAGGTAGATCGGGAGCAGGATGAGCAAGGGAACGACGAGCATGATCCCGAGGTGGTTCGGATCGAGCGTCAGCGCGTTGATGCGATACACGTTCGCCTCGCCGACGGCGCCGTAGACATTGATCCCGCCGCGCTGATAGGAGCCGATCGCGGAGAGCACGGTCTCGTCGAGGTTCCGGCCCCCCTGCGCAGCAACGAGCTGGAGCACGCCGTACGCGCAGTTGACGACGATCCCCGCCGTGAACCACCCGAGCGTGCGCCAGTAGAACTGCGGCCCTCTCCTCGAGAGATGTGCGACGGCCGCCACGAGGAAGAGAAAGTGGATGACGAATTTGACGATCCCCTTCACGAAGAGATCGCGATCCTCGATCGTCCCCAGGTTGAAGAACCCCGCGAGGTAGACCGACACGAAGAGCGCGAAGAAGACGAGCAGCGTCCACGAAGCGCGCGGCAGTCCGGCGTCTCGTCGATCGACGCGCGAGAGCACGAACGCAACGAGGAAGAGGCCCGCCGTGACGTCGGAGATGTTCACGTCTGCCCCACCCACGGTCCAGCGCACCTTCGCGAACGTGATCGCGAAGACGGTCGTCAGGAGGAGCGCGTCGACCACGCGGATCGACGAGACGGCCGCAGCTCGCTCGCCAGGGATGGCCCGCCCGGGGAGCGCGACGCTCACGCGATGCTCCGCAAGAGATCCGCGAGCTCGACCACACGCGCGCGTCGCGAGAGCCGCTCGCGCTGCCCGGGCGCGAGGATCGTGTCCGCGAGCTCTCCAGCCCGCCATCGGTCCTCGAGCTGCGTCAGAGCCGCGACGAGGCCGGCGACGTCGTCGGGTGCCGCGACCACGCCCGCGCCGGTCTCCCACACGAGTGCGGCTGCCTCCCCATCAGGAGGAACGGCGGCGATGACGGGACGTTCGGCGGCGAGGTACTCGAACACCTTGCCTGACAGTACGCCCTTCCCCCGCCCGCCCGCCTCGGGTATCAGCAGCAGGAGCGCTTCCGAGTCGCGCTGCAGAGCCAGGACCTCGCGCCGCGGCAGATAGGGAATCAGCTGCAGCCGATCTCCCAACCGCAACGACTCGGCGTATTCGCGATCGGCGCTGCGGAAGTCTCCCACGAATCGGGCGACGATTCCTCCGTCAGTCGCTGCCAGAGCATCCAGGAAGGGGCGCGGATCGCGCCGGCCGAAGAAGCTGCCGGCGTGGGTCACCCTGAACCGATCTCCCGGCTCGTAGGAGAGGCCCTCGAAGTCCTCGAAGTCGCACCCATTGCCGATCTCGACCACCGGCCCGCGAGGCCGGAGGGCTCGCATCTCCTCCGCGATCGCCCGCGATGCCCCGACGACCGCGTCGGCGCGGCGCGCGACGAGCCGCGCCAGCGCCCGCTCACCCCGGA
The DNA here is from genome assembly GCA_038209835.1 of Gaiellales bacterium. Classification (GTDB taxonomy): domain Bacteria; phylum Actinomycetota; class Thermoleophilia; order Gaiellales; family Gaiellaceae; genus JBBQXH01. Next base: position 3,372 of record JBBQXH010000161.1, read on the forward strand.
TGTCTCGCCGCCTATGCGCATGCAGCGCGATCGAATCGCGTAGGTCGGCGACCCAGCGTGCTCCCGTGACCCGCGCGGCAGCTGCCCCCACCAGATGCACGGAGCCGGGCGGCGACGTGGTGAGGATGACGTCGATCCGATGCCGGCGGATGGTCCGGACGGCCGAGGGGATCGCCGTCACGTTCCAGAGGACGCTCGCGTCCGGGACGAGGAGCTGGCGGCCTGTGAGCTCCGCCCGCAGGAGGATCCGGTCGAGACCTCGAGCGGCCCTCAACTCCTCGGCCGGGCGCCGGGCCCGCGGGCCGATGTTGCTCGAACGGTGAACTCTCACCCCGGGAGGATCGGTGAGCAGGGGATCGCGGTGAAGCCACTTCGGGTCGTCCGGAGCGAGAACGTGCACGTCGAGACCGAGCTCCGCGAGATGGCCGGCGAGCTTCAGCGGGCGCTGGACGCCGGCACCGCCCGCCGGAGGCCAGTAGAGGGAGACGATCAGGAGCCGCATCAGTGTCGCAGCGGGATCAGCTCGTAGCGGTCGTCCTCGTAGACCGGGGGAGGCAGGAAGCGGACGTAGTCCGGAATCTGTCGCGTCTTGTCGAGCACGAGCCAGGTGGCGCCGTACTTCGTGAGGAGGCCGGCGCTTTCGAGGTAGCTGAGCCCGGTTCCGTCGAAGAAGCGTCTCACGTCGGCGCGGCGGTCGTACGGGCGATTGGAGTCGGTGTTCGCGACGTGCTCGGGGGGCGCTGAGACGATGTAGACCGGCGCGTAGGCACCAATCCGGTAGTCGGTCTCGGGCCAGGAGAGCACGGTCGCCCGCATCGGCACCTCCGTGTTGAGGGCATGGACCAGTCCGGGCGTGAGCGCGTGGGGATCCGGCCCGTCGCGGAAAAGGTCGCTGAAGCCGAACGCCGCGACCGGAATCGCGAAGAGCCCGATCGCGGCGACCGCGTACCAGCCCGGGTTCGGCGCCTTCAGGTGGACACGCCGCCCGACCAGGAGTGCGATGACGGCTCCGCCGCCGGCGACCCAGGTCGCCCAGGCCGGGCCGAGCAGCTCACCCTCCGAACCGCGATACGAGAGGGCGAGACCGAGGCCGAACGCAAGAGCCAGCGCGCATCCTGCGATACGAAGCCTGCCCGCGAGCGCGGCGGCACCCGCGAGCCCGAACGGAAGCGGCAGGAAGAGCGCGATCCGGCGCGCCTCGGCGAGCGAGGAGAGATCGCTCACTGCCCTGAAGACCGGCGGGATCAGGAGCACTGCGAGGATCGCGAGGGCGCCTCCCAGGACGTAGGCGGCCCATCGGCGACTCGCGGCCATGCCTGCCAGCGGGATGCAGAGAAGACCGGCAACCGTGGCAGCTCCGCCTCCGGCGATCACAGCGGGCGAGAGGCTGAAGTACCCACCGTAGACGTCGAGCTGGGCGGCGTGCTGGGCGGCGAGGCGGGCGTGCTGCTTCGCCGACGGGAGGAACGACTCGCTCTCCGCGAGGACCGGCCACAACCAGGCGAAGAAGAGGCCGGTGGGCACGAGCAACGCCCCGATGGCGGCGCCGATGCGCGTCCGGTCGGCCCAACCTTCCCGGGTCAACACCGTTCTTCCCACGAGGAAGCCGGCGAGGGCAACGGCGACGAAGACAGCCGTCGCCGGATGCGTGACGGCAAGCACGGCCTCCCCGACGACGACGGTGATCAGCCGGCCGCGTCCGCTCCCTCGAACGTACGAGAAGACGAGCGCGAGCAGCGCCGGCATGAGCAGGAGCCCCGCGGCGGTCATGGGCAGCGCCGTCGAGGCGAACTCTCCGATCCCGGAGCTCTGGAAGCCGATGAGCGACGCCTGGGCGACGGCCGCCGCGACACCGCCCGCACACGAGACGAAGAGCGCCGCGCCGGCCGCGTAGGCGAGCACGAGCGCGAGCGGCGTCAAGAGCGCCGAGAGGTGGATCACGACGAGGGTCGGATCGACGCCGGCGAGGCGCGCCACGAGAGCGAGCACGGCGTCCCAGAGGGGGAGGGCGAAGCCCGGATGGAGACCGCCGCCGCGGAACTCGTTCACGACGTTGACGGAGTAGAGGACCGGCATCTGGTCGAGCTTCCTCACTCGCGCGAGATGGAAAAGCGCGCCGCTGTCCACAACCGACGAGGCCCACCAGACGACCGCGCAGAGAGCGAGGCCGCCGATCGCGACGGCGACGAGCGGCCAGAGATCGCGGCGCTCGAGCGGCGCCGGGGCGACGCGCAGAACGGCGACCACGCCTCCTACCGAGATCACGGCGACCACCGCGACGGTGAGCGAGAGCGAGCCTCCCGACGCGAAGGTGAGCGTGAGAGCCACGAACACCGCGAGGAGGCTCCAGGCGAATGAGCCCGCGAGCACGAGCCCGAGTCGCCGGGGCCAGTCGAGCGCTCGCAGGAGGAGAACGCCGGGGACGAAGATGATGCACGCGGTCGCGGCCGCAAGCCGAAGGCCGAGCGCAGCACCCTCCACGGGAAGCAGCCGCGAGATCCCGAGCGCGACCGGGGCAACAGCCACGATCGCGAGGAACCGGACGGGGACTGTGGGGAGCCGGAGCCCCTGACCCGCCCATTCGGTCACCGAAGCCACGCGTCCGCCTCCTCCGCAAGCGCTCCGGCCGACAGGCAAACGCCGCCCCTGACCCGAACGGCGTCGACGAACCGGAAGTAGAGCCGATCCCAGCCGCCCGAGGTCGCGGGGTCGAAGCGATCCGTGTGCCAGAGCACCGAGAACCCGCCGCCGTTCTCGGCCGCCCAGTCGACGAGATCGAGCAGTCGCCGCTCCGCAACCGGGGCCGGTAGGCCGAGATAGCGTTCCTCGGCCAGCGTCACGTCCATGACCGCGAGCGGAACCTCGACGAGATCGAGCGGG
>JBBQXH010000162.1:0-6247 GCA_038209835.1 Gaiellales bacterium
GCTGATCGACTACTTCCCGTCCGACTTCGTCTGCCTGATCGACGAGTCCCACCAGACCGTTCCGCAGATCGGCGGGATGTACGAGGGCGACCGGTCGAGGAAGGAGACGCTCGTCGACTACGGCTTCCGGCTGCCGTCGGCGATGGACAATCGGCCGTTACGTTTCGACGAGTTCCTCGAGCTGGCGCCGCAACTGGTCTTCGTCTCGGCGACGCCGGGGCCGTTCGAGCTCCGGCACTCGACCAGGATCGCGGAGCAGATCATCCGGCCGACGGGGGTCGTCGATCCCGAGGTCGAGCTGCGCCCGACGAAGAATCAGATCGACGACCTGCTGAACGAGATCCGCCGCCGCGAGGAGGCGGGAGAGCGCGTCCTCGTCACGACGTTGACGAAGAAGATGTCGGAGGACCTGACCGACTATCTGCTCGAGGCAAATGTGAAGGCCAGGTACCTGCACTCCGAGGTCGACACGCTCGAGCGAATCCAGATCGTGCGGGAGCTCCGGCTGGGCGAGTACGACGTTCTCGTCGGCGTGAACCTCCTCCGCGAGGGTCTCGACCTCCCCGAGGTGACGCTGGTCGCGATCCTCGACGCGGACAAGGAGGGCTTCCTCCGCGGTCAGACGGCGCTGATCCAGACGATTGGGCGCGCGGCGCGGAACGTGAACGGGAAGGTGCTCATGTACGCGGACAAGATGACGGAGGCGATCAAGGGCGCCATCGACGAAACGAACCGCCGCCGGGCGATCCAGGTCGCGTACAACGAGGAGCACGGGATCACGCCGGAGTCGATCCAGAAGGGTGTGTCGGACATCGCGGAGTTGCTCGCGCTCGAGAGCCCGAACGTCCCCAGGGGCCGCCGCCGGGGCGGCCGGAAGGTCGAGGGGATGGATCAGGGAGAGATCGAGAAGCTCGTCGTGACGCTCGAGGAGGAGATGTACGTGGCCGCGGAAGAGCTGAGGTTCGAGTATGCAGCGAAACTGCGCGACGAGATCAAGGATCTACGGCGCGAGCTACAGGCAAGCCACGGCGAAGCCGTGGCGCGCAGCGGACGGTGAAACCGGCCGCCTAGGCTCATCGCCGCCGGAAGGCGGCGATACGATTGCGGAGAGCGCCGCCTGACGAACGGGGAGCAATCCTGAAGATCGGACGCTGGGTAGCGGTCGTCTTCTTCGTTGCGGCGACTGCGTCGGCAGCAGCTCAGACCACGAAAGCAGCGAACATTGTCGCCGAATGCGACGAAGCGATCGCGGCTCCAACGCAGCTTCCGCAGAACTACGCAAGCGCCCTCGGTCGCGTCGCTCTCAGGAAGACGCTCATCAGGGCGTATAGCCCGAGCGGCAGCGAGGCGTTTCCTCTCCTTGCCGGCCTGTGTGCCCGTCGAGATCCACCTCGGAACACGCGTAGCGCGCGTTCGGGTCTCGGTCGGGAGAACCTGCCGTTGACGCGCGACGACCCGCCGGTCGGCGGGTCGTCACAGGGTTGAAGCGGGGAACAACCCCCGCACGCGACCGACTCTCGAAGCATACCCTGAAGAGTCCTACGCGAACGAGTGGGCGGAGGGCGCCGGACTCGAACCGGAACCGGTAGTCAGTCGGTCACTGCGATTATCGGTCGCGTATCGCTCCTCGCGATTTCGACCCTCCGCCTGTCTCTGACCGTAGCTCGCTCGATGTGACGAGCCTGGAGCGTGTTCGTGTCAGATTGCCGTGCCCGCAGCCGTAACGGTAAGGACGGTTGTGTCACCGACCGGCGCGCAGGTCGTGAAGCTCACGGTTGGCGAGTTCGAGCGCTTGGTCTTCGGATAGATCGCGCGGGGAGGAACCCCAGTAGTGGAGCCATTGATCGCAACATGAAGCCGCCGACGCACTCGAGCGGTTTCCTCGCGCTCGCGCTCATTGTTGGTCGATGCCAGAACGAGCGACGACCCGCCAAGTGAGCGGGCCGTCGAGGTCGACGCGGGCGTAACCCCCGCACGTCTTCAAAGATACTCGACTCGCGTCGACTCAGCGCGGCAGGAGCCGCGGAAATATCCGCTCAGCGACGGCGACGAGCCCGGCCGATGTCCACGAGTACGTCGTCGCGCTCAACGCGTCGTCAGTGACCTCGAAGAGATGGAACCCGCGCGCCTCCGCGTCTCGCCCGGGGTGGGGGTTCCCGAGGCCTGGTGCGACGGCGAGAACGATCCCGCCTGGCGCCTCGGCCCGGAAGAGGAACTCGCGTTGCTCGACGAGGACGCTCTGGTGCGTGTGACCCGAGAGCACGAGCTCCGTGCGTGCGTCTGCGAGTGCTGCGAGCACGTCGAGGCGGTGTGGGATCGACCGTTTCCCGGTTCGCCAGGGCGGTCCCGCGATGTGATGGTGCAGCGCCACCACACGAAGCGTTTCCGCTCGAACGTCCTCGAAAGCCGTGGCAACCCGATCGAGCTGCTGGCGCCGGAGCGCACCTCGTTGCCACTTCCACGGCCGCACCGAGTTCAGCGCGCAGACCGCCACACCGTCCGACTGGAACGTTCGCTCGGCCTCCGTCCAGGTCTCCTCGAAGTGCGCGAACGGCCGCACATACCGGGCCGGTGGGAGCGCGGGGATGTCGTGGTTGCCGGGGATCGCCACGACCGGGGGTCCAAGCGAGCGAAGGAAGGCGGCCCCGCGCTCGAACTGTTCCCTGCGGTTGCGGTGCGTCAGATCGCCGGTGGCGATAACGAGCTCTGGACGCCGGTCGGTGACGAGCTCGATGACAGCGGCCTCGATCTCGGCACGACCCTCGTCGTGGCCGCCGACATGTAGATCCGAGACGTGCAGGAACCGGGTAGGCACGAGGCGTAGCCTATGTCCGTGGCCGTCCTCGCAGTCCTCATGGCCGTCGTCACCGGGGCTCTCGGAGCTACGAGTTCCGGGGCCGATCTCACGCCACGGCAGAAGGCCGCGCTGCTCGTCGTCTCCGGCCTACCCGCACCGCGCGGAGTCGGTGGCGTCATCCTGTTCGCCTCTGACACGACACGTCCCAGGCCGGCGCAAGCGCTCGTCTACACGGATCAGGAAGGCGGGACGGTCAAGCGCTTTCCGGCGCTTCCGCCGTACCGAGCGGCAGCCGAGTACAGGACGAGTACGCAAGCGCGCACCGCCGGACGGAAGACCGGCATCGCTCTTCGCCGCGTGGGCGTCGACGTCGATCTCGCGCCGGTCCTCGATTCGCCCGACGGCCCGCTCGGGTCGCGGCACTTTGCCCGAGCTGCGTTCGGCGTCGCGTTCGCGCGCGGGCTGCGCAGCGCCGGGGAGGGATCGTGCGCGAAGCACTTCCCAGGTCTCGGATCCACGTCGATCACGACCGATAGCGGAAGACCTGTTCGGGGTGTCGTTCGGGCGTCCGAGCTGGCAGGCTTCAGACTGGCGATCCGGTCCGGCGTCCCGTGCGTGATGATGAACCACGCGATCTACCGACGGTTCGGGGCTCGTCCCGCGTCGCTGTCGCCGAAGGCGTATCGGCTGCTCCGGGACACCGGCTTCCGCGGAGTGGTGATCACGGACGCGCTCGGTGTTCTCGGCCGCGATCCAGCGAAGGTGGCGAGGGATGCGGTGACCGCGGGCGCCGATCTCGTGCTCTTCTCGGAGCCGGCGAGTGCCCGCAGGGCAATCGACGCGCTCGTTCCGCTCGCCAGGCGAGGTGCGCTCGACGTTCACGTCTCGCGCGCGCTTCGATTCAGAGCCGTGTATGGCTCGTGACCGCAGCGTCGGATTCAGTCGCTACAGTGAGTTCATGGTCGACGAACCGGCAGAAGTCTTCGACGACATGTACTTGGGCCTCCGCGCCGGCGCCGCCGGGCGCAAGCGGCGTCGCGGCGAGATGCTCTCCCCGGAAGAGCGCGAGGCGCTGGGGCGCTGGCAGCGGCTCTCGCCCTGGCGCAAGGGCTTCGCTGTCGGGGGCTTCGTCGTCGGGACGTTTGGCCTCGGGTTTGCCGCTGGCGGGCTGGTCTTCGGCCGCTGGCGCCGCGCCGACTCGTAGGATCTGAGCTGCGCACGCCGAACCTGGTTCGGCGTGAGAGACTATCTCGAACCCGGCGAGGAGGTTCGCCTCCATGCGCGGCCGCACGGCGCGGCGCTCGTCAGGCCTCTCCTGGCAGCCGTGCTCGGAGCGCTGGCAGGTGCCGTCTGCGTGCTTCTCGGTGCCCCGGTCTCCGCCTGGCTCGCCCTCTTCGGAGCGGTGGTCGTGACTCTCGCAGCGTTCCTCGCGTTCGCGACCGTCTGGCAGTGGGATCGCACCTCGGTCGTGCTCACGTCGCAGAAGCTGTTCGTCGTGTACGGGATCGTTCGCCATCGCGTGGCGGGTGTGAGGCTCGACGGCGTCCCGGTTGAGATCGAGCAGAACCTGGCCGGGCGGGCATTCGGCTACGGGACGCTCGTCGCTGGCGACCTCGAGATCCCGCACGTCTCCCGCCCGCGCGAGGTCTACCGGCTGATTCCGGGCGGATGACGCCCGCGGAAGTCGTCGCCCTCTACGCGGCAGCCTGGCGAGAGATCGACGCGGAGAAGCGGGGCGATCTGCTCGAGCGCTCCTGCGTCGACGCCGTGGAATACGTCGACCCTCAGGCCGAGGTTGCCGGGCGCAGCGAGCTCGCGACTTTCATTGGAGCGTTTCTCTGCGCCCACCCGGGTCACCGCCTCGAGCTGGCGAGCCGTGTCGACGCTCATCACGGGGTGCTTCGTTTCGCGTGGCGGGTGGATCGCCCTGACGGAACGGTGATGGGCGAGGGGCTCGATGCGTGCGAGCTCGCCGAGGACGGCCGACTCTGTCGCATCGCCGGGTTCTTCGGCGGTCTCTGAGCCAGGCTGAGTCACCCGATTGCTACGGGGCGAGCGCCGCCCGCCCGGCGAACGCTGCACCGTCGCCGAGCTCCGCCTCGATCCGAAGCAGGCGGTTCCACTTCGCCGTTCTCTCGGATCGCGTCGTCGAGCCGACCTTGATCTGACCGGCGCGCCAGCCGACCGCGAGATCCGCTAGCCAGCTGTCCTCCGTGTCGCCCGAACGCGCGGAGACGACGGTCGCGTATCCGGCCGAGTGCGCCAGCTCGACGGCTTCGAGCGCGCCGGAGAGCGTCCCGATCTGGTTGGGTTTCACGAGCACGGCGTTCGCAACCTCTTCCTCCACCCCTCGTAGGAGGCGGGCTGGGTTCGTCACGAACAGATCGTCTCCGAGGAGCTGGATCCGGGCTCCGAGGCGTCGGGTGATCTCTGCCCAACCCTCCCAGTCATCCTCCGCGAGCGGATCCTCGAGCGAGACGATCGGGAAATCGCGACACCAGCACTCGAGCTCGTCGATCAGGTTGCTCGAGTCGAGCGTGCGGCCCTCCGACGCCAGCTCGTAGCCGGCCGCCGACACGAGCTGGGTGGCGGCGATATCCACGGCGATCGCGACATCTGCTCCGAGCACGAGGTCGGAGCGTTCCATTCCCTCGACAAGGACCTCGAGCCCAGCCCGGTTCGACTCGAGCGCGAGGCCCAGGCCGCCCTCGTCGGCGACAAGCGACGCGGCAAGTCCTCGCTCGCGGGCGATCTCCTCGGTCGCGCGCCGGACACGCCACGCCCATTCGATCGCCTGCGAGAAGCTCGTCGCGCCGACGGGGACGACGAGGAAGTCCTGAACGTCGACGCCAGCACCTCGGGCGTGCGCGCCGCCGGAGACGACGTTCACCATCGGCATGGGCAGAAGCGGATCTGAGTCGAGGAGCGTGCGGTAGAGGGGGAGGCCCGCGGCGGCAGCTGCCGCTATCGCCGCGGAGATGGAGACGGCGAGAGTCGCGTTCGCACCGAGCCGCCCCAGGTTCGGGGTTCCGTCGATCTCGCGCAGCGCGCGGTCGATTCCGCTCCGATCGGCCGCGTCGAGGCCCATGACGCCCGATCGGAGAGCTCCGTTCACCGAGGCGACGGCACTCCGGACGCCTTGTCCCCCGTAGCGGTCGTCACCGTCGCGCAGCTCGTGCACCTCGTGTGTCCCCGTGGACGCGCCTGACGGAGCCGTTGCCGTGCCGCTCGCACCACCTGCGAGACGTACCTCGCAAGCCACGGTCGGCGTGCCGCGTGAGTCGAGCGCCTCCCAGGCGAAGACGGATTCGATCTTCGAGTCGCTCATCGGACGAGGACCTCGCCGACGTCGTTCCAGGCCGCCTCGAGCCTGCTTGGCGGATGCAGCAGCAGACGGCTGCCGAGCGACCGCGCGATGAGTCGGTCCGACTCACTCAGGTACTCGGCGGG
>JBBQXH010000163.1:0-6228 GCA_038209835.1 Gaiellales bacterium
AAGCGCGGAGGGTGCGACGCGATCTGGGCCTGTCAGGCGATCACGCCCGCGCGCCGGGAGATCGTCGACTTCTCGATCCCGTACGGCCGCTTCGACGAGGCCATTGCCGTCATGCGAGACGACCGGTCGGCGTCCCCACGCGATCTACGCGGCCGCCGCGTCGGGGCGATCGCCGCCAGCTCGAACATGGCACTCGTCGAAACCTTCACCGGCGCCATTCCGGTCCCGTTCGACGGGACGAGCAAGGACGTCATGGGCGAGATGGCCGACGCGCTCCGCTCGGGCGCCGTCGACGCGTTCGTCGACGACGAGCAGGTGCTCACGCCCTATGCGGAATCGAGCGCCGACCTCCGAATCGCCTTCGTCAACCCGACGCAGATCGCGCTCGGCGTCGCGTTTCGCAAAGACGCGGGAGAGCTACGAGCCTCCGTCGATGCCGCGCTGCGCGAGCTGATCGAGAGCGGAGAGCTACCGCGGATCTGGGAACGCTGGTTCCCGCACAAGCCGTTCTCCGTCTGACCTCAGGCGAGCTCTGCAACCCGAGCGGCGATCGCGTCCCCGACCTCAACGGTCGATGCCGTCCCGCCGATATCCCCCGTCTTCGGCCCGTCTCGGCAGACGTCCTCGAGCGCGTGCAGCACGCGGCGGGCCGAGTCGTGCTCGCCGAGATGCTCGAGCATCAGGGCCGCGCTCCACACGCAGCCGCAGGGATTCGCGATGCCCTTGCCGGCGATGTCGGGCGCCGAGCCATGGACTGGCTCGAAGAGCCCGGTGATTCCGGTGCCGGGCTGGACGTTCGCGCTCGCCGCCATCCCCATGCCTCCCTGGATCGCAGCCGCGACATCGGTGAGGATGTCGCCGAAGAGGTTCGAGGCGACGATCACGTCGAGGCTCTCGGGATTCCGAACCATGCGCGCGGCCAGTGCGTCGACCAGAACCTTCTCGTACCGGATCGCGGGATGCTCCGAGGCCACCTCGGCGGCTATCTCGTCCCACAGCACGTAGCCGAATCTCGACGCGTTGGACTTCGTCGCGCTCGTGACGACGCCACGCCGCCGTCCGGCGAGCTCGAACGCGTAGCGGATCACCCGCTCGACGCCCTCACGGGTGAAGACGCTCGTCTCGATCCCGACCTCGTTCGGAAGCCCCGTATGCGCCCGCCCGCCGATTCCCGAGTATTCGCCTTCGGAGTTCTCGCGCAGGAAGAGCATGTCGACGTCGGCGGGTCCTCGCCCGGCGAGGGGGCACGGCACGCCCTCGAGGAGGCGGGCCGGGCGGACGTTCGCCCACAGATCGAGACGCTGGCGGATCGGCAGCAGCAGGCCCCAGAGCGTGACGTGATCGGGAACCGACGGGTCGCCGACCGCGCCCATCAGCACGGCGTCGTGCTGGCGGATCGTCTCGATCCCGTCCTCGGGCATCATCGCGCCCGTCAGGTGATAGTGGTCGGAGCCCCATCCGAGCTCGGTCCAGCGAATCGGCAGGCCGATCACCTCGACCACCTTCCGCGCCTCGGCAACGACCTCGGGGCCGACGCCGTCGCCAGGCAGGACCGCAACGTTGTGGGTCGGCGCCACGAGCCCATCGTATGCTGTCCCCATGCGGCCAGGCAGTCTGGAGGCGAGATGAGCGGTCACGAACCCATTCCGGAGGCGTCGATGCAGCAAACCGACACGGGCCTCGCCCCGGAGGGCGACGGCTGGTTCGTCGTCAACGCGCGGGAGGCACCGTGGCGCGGGCGTCCGGGCCTCGGCGTCGCCTGCTTCTTCGAAGGCGACGCCCGGTTCCCGGAGTACGGCGTGAACATCCGCGTGCTGCAGCCGGGCGAGCCAAACTGCATGTACCACGCCGAGGACGGCCAGGAGGACTTCCTCCTCCTCTCCGGCGAATGCCTCCTGCTCGTGGAGGGCGAGGAACGACGCCTCCGTGCATGGGATTTCGTCCACTGCCCGCCCTGGACCGAGCACGTCTTCGTTGGCGCGGGCAGCGGGCCCTGCGCGATTCTCATGATCGGCGGGCGCTCAGGCGGCGCGGTTCGGTATCCGGTGAGCGAGCTCGCGAAGCGACACGGTGCCGGCGTCCTCGAGGAGACCGACGACCCGGGAGAGGCCTACGCGCGCTTCGGCGCGAGGCAGCCGACGCCGTATCGCGAAGGTGATCTCCCCGGCTAGGGTCCTTACGGCTCCAGGGCGATGAGAGCCGCGGTCGCGATCGCCTCGGGCGAGAGATCGTAGGCGTCGTAGATCGCAGGCAAGCTCCCCACCTGGCCGAAGCGATCGACGCCGAGCGGAACGACGCGCGCGCCCAGGCACGAGCCGACGAACGCTAGAGCGTGCGAGGCTCAGTCGATGACGGTCACGATCGGCAACCCGCGGAGATCCGGCGGAACGAGGAGATCGAGCTGCGACGGCTCACGCTGCGCCGAGATGTCGCGCAGGTGGGTCAGCCGTCGATCGCGCCAGCTCCGGTAGAGGCGATCGGGCGACGACAGGCACAGCACGCCCGCGTGGATCCCCTCGTCGGAGGCGAGAAGATCGGACGCCGCGAGCACCTCTGGCGTCATCGCGCCGCAAGTCGCAAGGATGACCGCGTCGTCATGGGTGCCGGACTCCCGCAGCCAGAACCCGCCCGCGAGCACGTCGGCGCGGACGGCGTCCTCCCCTTTCCGCTCGATGAGCTCCGCGAACGGCGCCTGGTCGATCGGCTTCGTTGAGAGACGCAGGTAGAGGCTCTCGCCGTCCGGCTCCTGCATGCGGCGCAGGCCGTCGAGGAGAAGCCATTCGAGCTCGTTCGCATAGGTCGGCTCGGCATAGACGATCCCCGGCAGCTCGAGCCCGATCGAGGGTGTGATCGTCGACTGATGGGCGCCGCCCTCGCGTGAGAGGGAGATCCCGGATGGCGTGCCGAGCACGATGAAGCGGCTATCGGAGTACGTCCCATAGATCAGCGCGTCGAGACCGCGGCAGACGAACGGGTCGTAGAGCGTGCCGATCGGGAAGAGCTGCTCGCCCTGGAAGTCGCGCGTCATCCCGAACTGGCCGAGCGCGAGGAACAGGTTCATCTCGGAGATGCCGAGCTCAACGTGACGACCCGTCGCCGACACGTGCCAGGCGAGAGCCGAACCCTCAGCCTCGGCGTAGTCCGGCTCCTCGTCGCCGAAAACGCCGACCTTGTTGATCCAACCGCCGAGGTTCGTCGAGACCGAGACGTCAGGAGACACGGTGACGATGCGCTCGGCGAGGCCCTCGATGCGCGAGAGATCGAGCAGGATGCGCCCGACGGCGGCCTGGCTCGATATCGGACGAACGGTTCCAGAGGCGATCGAGGGTGGGATCGCGATGGGCGCGGGCGGGTTGGCAGCCGGACGATCGAGGCGCCCCCGGGCTCCCTGGCACAGCCGGCCTTCTGGGGTGTCCTGGTCGAACGCGTCCCACTCCGTCTCCGGCATAAGGCCACTCCCCGATCGGAGCTCGGCGACCTGATCGGGCGTCAGAAGGGCGGAATGGTTCAGGGGCCGGCCCGCAATCGGGAGGCCGTAGCCCTTGATCGTGTAGGCGAAGACGATCGTGGGACGATTGGCTTCGGTCCGCGCGCGCCCGAACGCATCGATCAGGTCGGCGACATCGTGCCCGCCGAGGTCCTGGATGAGGGTTCCGACCTCGCCCCGGTATCCGTCGAGAAGCCGCTCGAGGCGTGCACGCTCGTCCGGCTCCAGGTCGCGGAGGAGCGCCTCGACGACGACCTCGTCGCTCGCCCCGAACAGGCTTTGATAGTGCTGGTTCGGCATCTCGTCGATCCGGCGACGCAGCAGCTCACCGCCCTCCTTCGCGTACGCCTCGCGAAGACGGCGCCCGTACTTCAGCTCGATGACCTGCCAGCCCGCGGCCTCGAACTGGCTCTCGAGCTCGTGCGCCTTGATGATCGGGACGACCCGGTCGAGGCTCTGCCGGTTGAGGTCGACGATCCAGAGGGCATTGCCGAGACCCCGGGTGTGCGGTTCGAGGACGGCCTCCCAGAGGTTCCCCTCGTCGAGCTCTGCGTCACCGAGCAGCGAGATGAAGCGACCTCCGGTGCCGCTCCCGAAGTGCGTCTCGACGTAGCGATCGGCGAGCGCGCCGAAGAGCGGAGCGGCCGACCCGATCCCAACCGATCCCGTCGAGTAGTCGACGGGGAAGGCGTCCTTCGTCCGGCTCGGATACGCCTGGAGCCCACCGAAGTCGCGCAGCGTCGTCAGGTAGCTCTTGTCCAGACGCCCGAGCAGGTACTCGATTGCGTGCAGTACCGGCGACGCGTGGGGCTTGACAGAGACACGGTCCTCGGCGCGGAGATCCCACAGGTAGAGCGCTGTCATGAGGGACACCATCGACGCCGACGACGCCTGATGCCCGCCGACCTTCAGCTCGTCCTCCTTCGGACGCTCGTGGTTCGCGTAGTCGACGATCCGCGTCGCGAGCCACAGCACCCGGCGCTCGATCGAGCGGAGCGCTTCGATGTCTGCCGCGGACGGCTCGGCCGTCATGATGGTCGTTTCGCGCATCGTCCGGCTCCCCTAAAATATCAATTGATCAGTTCTCTTTACGTTAACTCATGACCGAAGCCATCGTCACGCCAGAACCCCCCGTCGACTCGTCGGCGTTTCCCGCGCTCGACCTCCCGCGCGCGTCCGATGCCGTGATGCGTGCGCTCATCGACGGGATCCGGGCTGGTGCCGCGCCGCCGGGCTCGCGCCTCCCGCGCGACCAGGAGCTCGCGGAGCATTTCGGCGTCAGCCGCCCGGTCGTGCGCGAGGCGTTCGACCTGCTCCGCCGCGCGGGCATCGTCGAGATCCGCCGAGGCAGCCGCGGGGGCGTATTCGTCCGATCCCTCTCGATACCGACGGCACTCCTGACGGGGCGAACGCGCCTTGGGCTCGAGGAGATCCGCCAGCTGCTCGAAGCGCGACGATCACTGGAGACGACGTGCGCCTTGCTCGCCGCCGAGCGTGCGTCCGAGCAGGACTTCGACGCGCTCGAGACCCTCGCTGCCGCTCTCGATCGCGCTCGCTCGGACCCGGCGGATTTCATCGAGCTCGACATCCGCTTCCACCTTCGTATCGCGGCCGCGTCCGGCAATCAGCCGCTCGAGCGATCGCTCGCCACAGTGTTTCGCGATCTGGCCGTCATCCGCACGCAGTACCCGGTCGGCTACGGCGACATGGAGACGGCGATCGGCTACCAGCTCGACACCCTCGCGGCCCTGCGAACGCGCGATCCCGAAACCGTCCTCGAGAGCCTCGATCGGCACCTGAAGGGCCTCGAGACGCACTTCCTCGGTCGGGGCATCGTCCTGCGCCGGCCGCGCCCGCGCGGCGACTGACGGATGGTCTCCGACTGGCTCACGCGACTCGAGACGCGGCTCGCGGAAGGCGACGACGACGAGCTGGCCATCGCAATCGTCGCACTCGGGTACGCAGCGGGCGAGAAGATCGAGATCCCTGACGAGGAACGGCGCCCGGCCTGCCGGCGGGCACTCCTCCTGCTCGCGGCGGGCGGCGACCCGGCTCGTGGGCTCGACCTCGATGGTCGCGCGGTGGCGGCCCTCGCTCAGGATCTCGACACCCTCGAGCGACACCGATTGCTGCAGGCAGGGCTCGACGGGCTGCGCCAGCAGGGCCGCGGGCGCGAGCACGTGAGCGAGGCGATCACAGGCCTCGCGAATGATCCCGACCTCGCCTGGCGCGCCTACTGCGCGGCGATCCTCGCGGAGGAGCTCGAGGCGCCGTAAGAGCAATACGCGCCGGACAAGCCGGCGCTGACCAGGGGTCGCGCCCGGCCTGGGTCGAGCCCTTTCGGGCTCGACGAACCTCCGTGGCCGGCTCGCGCCGGCCACTGCGCGGCGCAACGCGCCTTGCCGGCCGCTCAGCCCTTAAGGGACCGTTCAGAATCGGCGGCTACCATCGCGGCTAGTGGCCCTGCTCGTAGGGATCGCGTTTGTCGCCGGCATGGTCACGGCTATCAGCCCCTGTGTGCTGCCGGTTCTGCCAATCGTCTTTGCCGGCGGAGCGACGGGTGGGCGGCGCCGGCCGTTCGCGATCGTGGCCGGGCTCGTCGTCAGCTTCACCGCGTTCACGCTCGCCGCGACGGCGGTTCTCTCCGCGCTCGGCCTCCCGCAGGACCTGCTGCGCAACATCGCCATCGGGATCGTCCTCCTGATGGGGCTCTCGCTCCTAGTCCCATCGCTCGGACGGCT
>JBBQXH010000164.1:0-6228 GCA_038209835.1 Gaiellales bacterium
CGCTCGACGGCGGGGCGAGCGCCGATCCGAAGCCTGCGGAAAGATCGGAGATGCCGAGCGCGGACGGGCCCGATCCGAGATCCGAGCCCACCGGACTGATCCAGTAGATGGCGCTCGCATCGGCGAGCTCCTTCGGCATCAGCAGGTGGGCTCCCTGGAGCACGCGCTCGGCAATGCCGAACGCGATCCCGTAGACGAGATACCGCTCCCAGAGCTCGAGCGTTGCAGGAGGAGCGTCCGCGAGCCGAGGGAAGTCCGCGAGATAGTGGCGAAACGCCTCCCAGCGCTGTGCTTCGAGCTCCGCCTTGGGCTTCCGGCGCCGCCATAGCCGCCGGCCGGCGGCAGCGAGCAGCGCCAACAGCACGGCGTTCGCCACGAGGCAGGCTCCCACTGCGATGATCACGATGTCGCTCCACCGCGGAGCCACCTGGCGGAATCCGTGGATGCCGACCACGAGAAGCGCGACACCCGAGAGCCCGAGGACGAGCGCAGCGATTCCGAGCACGATTCCGCCCCGGTCGTCGAACCACCGCTGTGCCTTCACGGCCGACGCGACACGTGTCTTGAAATCGGTGAACCGCTTCGCCTGCTCGATCCGGTCTTCCTCGATCGCGTCGCGGAAGCGCGAGAGCCGCTCGGAACCGCTGCCGATCACCGCGAGGACAACCTGCTCAACCGGTCGCTCGAACGTGGTCACGTCGTCGAGCTCGACCCCGCCTGAGATCTCGAGATCCGCGACGTCCTCATGGCGGATGCCGCCCCAGACCGAGCGGGACGTCGTTGCGGGGATCGCCTTGAAGCGCCCTCGCCTGATCAGGTCGAAGAGCGTCGCCGTGAACTCGTTCGACCCGGCGTCCCCGCCCTGGCGGACGAGCGGGACGACGAGCGCCGGCGCGAGATCGGACGGCGGCTCCTGCTCGTACTCGCGATCGTAGCTCGAACCCCGCTCCCGTCCGAAGATCGCCCAGGTCGCCGCGCCGATCAGGAGCGCAGGGCCGAGCGCGAGCGCGAGGAGAAAGAGGATCGTGCGACCGATGTGGTCGAGCGCCGATCGAATTCGTGCCTGGTCGCGTTCGTAGGAGCCGGCATCCTTCCGTTCCTCGGCAAGGATCTTCTGCAGACCATCCCCCTCAACGACCTTCGCTCCGGCGGTCGACGCGAGCAACGCGCGCGGGAAGACGACGCGCAGCTCCACGAACTGGTTGGGCGGAATGGAGACGGCGCGGAGCACGGCACGGCACGGGAGCCTCGTCACGTCGCCGCGAACCCACACCGGATGACCGTAGACGCGATAGCCCGGGGCGGAGGCGGGCCCCGGGAGGACCATCGTCGCCCTCAGCCGGTCGAGCGCAACGTCCCACTCGGAACCCCAGACCTGGAGATTCACGTCGACGACGTCGTCGTAGGCGACGGCGAGCCCCGTGAGCCTGTAGCGCACAGTGAATGTCCGCTGCTCGTCGGATGCGTCGAAATGCCAGACGATGCGGAGGTCGTCGCCGACCCGAGCCGTGCCGAACGTTCCCGACGCGCCTGAGCTCCCGAGCTCCGCTGATGCGCCGGGACGATACAGGACTCCGCCCTCTTCGACCGACACGTCCGAGATCGACTCGCCCGGACGGAGCGGAATGTCTCTGTACCCGCCGGTGAAGTCGCCGAGGAAGAGGAAGGTGATCGCCTCGCGGATGACGAGCCCCCCGTCCGGCTCCACCTGAACGCGGACGTTCGCGTCGGGGAGGGTGAACGACTTGGCCGAAGCGGCGACCGGAACCGCCAGGACGAGCATGAGCGCCGCGACGAGTGCGGCCGGCGCCCGGAATCTCAGAACCGCACCTGCACCGGCTCGCGCGACGGCTCGTCGATCTCGAAATACTGCCTAGGCCCGAACCCGAACATCCCGGCGAGGATGTTTGCGGGCACTGTCTGGGTCGCGTTCATGTACGTGAGGACGGTGTCGTTGTAGACCTGGCGCGAGACGGCGATCGACTGCTCGATGTCGCCGAGCTGGGCCTGGAGCTGCTGGAAGTTCTCGCTCGCGCGTAGCTCGGGATAGGCCTCGCCGACGACCATCAGGCGCCCGAGCGCCGCGGTCAGGACGTTCTCGGCCTGGGCCTGCTGCTCGACGCCCTGGGCGGTCTGGGCTACCGTGCGCGCCTTCGTCACCGCCTCGAAGGTCTCCCGCTCGTGCGTCGCGTAGCCCTTCACCGTCTCGACGAGATTGGGGACGAGGTCGTAGCGCCGTTTCAGCTGGACGTCGACCTGCGCCCAGGCGTTCTGCGTCCTGTTACGAAGTCGAACGAGGCGGTTGTAGAGGAGGATCAGCCCGACGACGACCAGGACGACGACGACCACCGCGACGATGACCCAAACCATGCGATCAGGGTATCGGCGCAGCCGGCCGTGTACGAGAGGCTGGAGTCCTTATCTCTAGAATCAGCGTCGATGCGCGGCGCGCTCCTCCTCGTCGCGGTCGTGCTCGCGCTCGCCGGCTGCGGAGGCTCGAGCAGCCCGCCTCGGACGACTTCGGTGCTCCCGAAGGAACGCCCGCCCGAGCTCGTCGTCCTCGACTGGAGCGACGCGTTGAACCACGAGCTGAACGAGGATGCAGGCAGCTTCTTCGCGCGAGGCGCCGTCTTCGTTGGCAGCACGGGCGAGCGGTCGGTCCTCCAGACGCTTGGCGAGGCCACGGCGTTCAACGCCAGCTTTCCGTGCCAGGGACAGATCGTGGCGATGTCGAGAGAGGGCAACCGCGTGACGGCGATGTTCCTCCTCGGGAACCGCAGCTCGTTCGTCTGCGTGGCTGAGCGAACGAGCGACCAGGCGACCTTCACGATCGTGAACGGCAAGATCACGCGGATGGAGGTCTTGCCTGACTAGTGCTCTTCGTGCCGAGACAGGTGGGGGCGGTGTGAGAACTCGTTCGAGCTACGGTTCTGAGAGCCGCCCCCGGGAAGGTTGCTCCTCGTCCTGGTTCGAGCTCTCTCTCAGCTTCTAGGCCTCGAAGAACTCCTGCTGCTTCGACTTGCGGCGGCGCCAGAACATGAGAGCGCCAACTGCGGCACCCACTCCGGCGACGATGCCGACCTTCTTCTTGTTCGCCATGGATCCTCCTTTCCCCATCATCCGCTTGAACAGAAAGAGCCCGACCCTGAGAGCCACGTAGCCGATCAGGGCCTGGCGCCGATCCATCGACTGTGAGTCTATGCGCTCGCGGGCACCTTCTTGCGGTTTGGGACGTGGATCGCCCGGCCGAGCGCGACGAGCCCTGCCTCCTTGATCGCCTCGGAAAGGGTCGGATGGGCCGCCATCCCGTCCGCGACCGTCTCGACCGTCGATTCCGCGTCGAGCGCAACGACGCCCGCCTCGATGAGATCGGTCACGTGCGGGCCGACCATGACCATCCCGAGAAGCTCCCCGTAGCGCGACTCGTGGATCGACTTGACCCAGCCGACGGTCGCGTTCTGCATCATCGCGCGCCCGTTGGCCGCGAACGGGAATTTGCCGACCGCGACGAGATCGCCGTACTGCTCGCGTGCCTCTTCCTCGGTGAGCCCCACACCGGCGATCTCCGGATCGGTGTAGATGGGCCGCGGCACGCCGCGGTTGTCGACGACCGCCTCGTGGCCGCAGGCGTTCTCAGCGGCGACCTCGCCCTCCCGAAATGCGGTGTGCGCGAGCTGCCAGTACCCCGCGACATCGCCGACGGCGTAGATGTGCGGGACGGTCGTGCGGCGATGCGCGTCCGTCCAGATGCCGTTCTTGACGTCGAACTCGATCCCGGCCTGGGGCAGACCGATCTCGTCGACGAGCGGCGCGCGCCCGGTCGCAATGAGCATCAGGTCGCAGTCGAGCTTCTGGTCACCGTTGAAGGTGACGACGAGCCCGCCGTCTTTCTCCTTCACGCGGTCGCAGCGGGCCTCGAGGTTCACGGCGATGCCACGTTTCTTGAACTGCTTCGCGAGCTCGGCGGCCGCTTCGCCGTCCTCGCTCGGGATGAGGTTCGGCAGCATCTCGATGATCGTCACCTCGGAGCCGAACCGGTTGAAGATCGACGCGAACTCGCAGCCGATGATGCCGCCGCCGAGAATGGCGAGCCGCTTCGGAACCGTCTCCTGACCGAGTAGACCCGTCGAGTCGACGCACAGCCCGGAGTCGATCCCGTCGATCGGCGGGCGCATCGGGAACGATCCGGTCGCGACGATCGCGTGCTTGAAGGACACGTCCTCGCCGCCCTCCACTGCGATCGTGTGCGCGTCCTTGAACCTCCCCGTGCCCTTGATCCATTCCACCCCGTTCGCCTTGAAGAGCCCGGCGACGCCCTGGGTCAGCTGCTTGACGATGGCCGCCTTCCACGTATTCGACGCGGGGAAGTCGAGCTCGGGTGCGCCGACCTTGACGCCGACCTTCGGAAACGTCTCCTCGGCCTCGTTCAGCGAGTAGGCGGTCTGAACCCAGGCTTTCGTCGGGATGCAGCCGACCCGCAGGCAGGTTCCGCCGAGCGCCTCCTCCTTCTCGAGGCAGACGGTCCGGGCGCCGAGCTGCGCGGCGCGGATCGCCGCCGTGTAGCCGCCCGGGCCTCCGCCGAGAACGGCGACGTCACCCTCCATGCAGGATCTCCTCCGTTCGAGGTGCTGGAGCTTCCGATCCTACCCGCGCGCGAGGGCTACCACTTCTCGCCCGGCGGCGACGTGAGCCCACGATCCTCGAACCGGCCGGCCTCATCGGCCGCTTCGAGCTGCTCGATCTCCGACGGAGAGGACAGCACGTGATCCTCGAGCTCCGGATCAGCCAGCGCAGGAGGCTCGCTCGGGCCACCGGTCTGCCACCGCTGGAAGAGATCGCGCCAAAACCCCATCGCGATCACCACGCTACTGCGCGACGCGAAATCGTGCAACTGTACGCACGTGAGATCGCTGCCGCGGCGGGTCTGGAACCGCGTGTCTTTCCTCGTGTCTCAGGCGATCCGCGGCTTCGCGGCCAACCGCTGCCCGCAGCTCGCCGCCGCGATCTCGTACCGCTTTCTCTTCTCCGTCTTCCCGCTCGCGATCTTCTTCGTCTCGATCCTCGGTCTTCTCCTGCGGGATGACGCGACGAGACAGAACGTGATCGACGCCGTCATCGACATCGTTCCGCTGAGCGGCGAGGGCGTCGACCAGCTCGAGCGAGTCCTCCGCAGCGTCTCGACGCCCTGGAGCCTCGTCGGCCTCGTCAGCATCGCGGTCAGTCTCTGGTCGGCGAGCGGCCTCATGGCGGCCGTTCGGATCGCGTTGAACGCCGCGTGGGGCGTCGACCGCGACCGGCCCTGGGTCCGCTCGAAGCTCGTCGACTTCGCGCTCGTCCTCGGCGCGGGGCTCTTCATCACGGCGTCGGTGGTCCTGACCGCGATCGTCTAGGTCGTCGACCGGCTGATCGACGATGCCGAGACGAAGCTCGGAGTCCTCGGCCCGCTCGCGAACGCCGGCTCGGCGGGTTTCGGCCTTCTGGTTCCGATCTCCCTCTCCTTCGTGACGTTCGGTCTCCTCTACCGCTTCGTGCCGGCGACGACGGTACGACTGCGCGACGTCTGGTTCGGCGCGGTCGTGGCCGCGCTCGGCTTCGAACTGGTGAAGAACGGCTTTGCCTTCTACCTTCGCCACATCGCGAACTACGACATCATCTACGGCTCGCTTGGAACGATCGTCGCGTTCCTCTTCCTCGTCTACCTGAGCTCGCTCGTCTTCCTCTTCGGCGCCGAGCTGGCGGCGGAGTGGTACGGGTCGGCCGCGAGCCGGCGGCCGTACCAGCCACCTGACACGAGGCCGTTCCACATGCGCCTGCCTGGATCGAGACGCACCGCGATTCGCTCGTCGGCGCGATGAGCGGCGTCGACGCGGTGATCGTCGACGACTCACAGGCGCGGCTGCTGACGGGCGAGGCGGGTCTCACGGCTGCCGCCCGCCGACTCCGAGAATGGGGACCGAGCGCCATCGTGACGCGTCAGGGGTGGTAGCGGCCGTCGGCGAAGACTTCGGCGAGCCCGAGCTCGACCTCCTGCACGCGCGAGGCATCGAGACCGACGACATCGAGCGGGTCGAGGGGGCCGGGACGACCTCGCGGCATGTCCGTTACGGGTTCGACTTGGCGTTCGCCGACATGATCGAGACTCAACCGGGGGTCGGCGCGGACTTCCACCCTGCACTCTCGGACGCCGCCGCCGGCGCCGAGCTGGCGTTCCTGGGGAGCGTCGCGCCG
>JBBQXH010000165.1:0-6214 GCA_038209835.1 Gaiellales bacterium
GGCGCCCACACGTACGAGCGCCTCGACCGGCCTCGTGGCACGTTCTTTCACACGAACTGGACCGGCCGCGGCGGCGACACAACGTCTGGGTCCTACGAAGCCTAGAAGGTAGCGTCGACCCTCCGACGACCCTTCCCTAGGCTCGCCTTGTGATTGCTCTCAGGTCGTTCTCACCGGCGGCTTTGCGGCGTTCGAGATCGTCGGGGTTGGCGAGCTGGCCGTCGCGTCCGACGTAGCCGTCCTTCCCTCCCACGATGACGAGCACGAGCTCGTCGTCGCCGGCGTTCCACACCTGCCGGGGTGTCGCGGCCTCGACATGGACGAGGCCTCCGGCGCCGAGCTCGAACGTCTCGCCGTCAACGGTGAATCCCGCGCGACCGCGATGGACGACGTACAGCTCGTCCTGCTGCTCGTGCGTGTGGTTGAACCACTCGGTGCCGGGCGGGAGAACGAGCGCGTTGACCCCGAACGCCGTCACCCCGAGCGGCTCGCGCACCTTCCGCATGAACCCGTCGCCGAGCTCGTCGATCGTCGTTGCCCAGTAGCCCATGAGCCCTCCTTGGGGAATGTCGAGTCTCGAGTCTGCCCTATTGAACCCTGATTCCGCGCGTGCGACGATCCCGTGTACCCAAAACCGAGGAGGTTGACATGGCTGGACTCGAGATCAAGAACGAAAGCTCGCCCGACGAGACGCGACAACTCGCCGACAAGGGATCCGTGGGAATCGTGAACGTCGGCGGCCACGCAGTCCTGGCCGGCAGGTGGGAGCCCGGATGGAAGTGGTCGGAACACGTGAAGCCGATCGCCGGCACCGACAGTTGCGAGGCGACCCATCTCATCTACTGCACGAGCGGCCGGATGCACGTCGTCATGGACGACGGAACCGAGGGAGACATCGGGCCAGGCGACATCGTCTCGATTGCTCCCGGGCATGACGCGTGGGTGACCGGAGACGAGCCGTGCGTCG
This sequence comes from Gaiellales bacterium, assembly GCA_038209835.1. Lineage (GTDB taxonomy): Bacteria > Actinomycetota > Thermoleophilia > Gaiellales > Gaiellaceae > JBBQXH01. The sequence continues at coordinate 968 of JBBQXH010000165.1, forward strand.
GCGTCGACTTCGGCGGCTACGCCCAGTACGCGAAGCAGTAGGCCGCTGCGCCGCCGGGTGGACCTAGCCTGACTGCGACGTCGGCCGGACGAGGATCTCGTTGACGTCGACGTGCGGCGGCCGGCTCAACGCGAACATCACGGCTTCGGCGACGTCGTCTGCCGTCAGCGGGCCGGAGTTGGTCACCGGGTTGTCGAAGAACGGCGTGTCGACCATTCCGGGCTCGATCACGGTGACGCGGACGCCCGTGCCGTCGACCTCCTGCCGCAGAGACTCACCCATCCCTGTCACGGCCCATTTCGTCGACGAGTAGAGCGAGCCCGGCAACGCCTTGCGACCGGCGACCGACCCGGTCAGGACGATGTGTCCGCGGGCGTCCTTCACCGCCGGGAGGGTCGCCCGGATCGTCAGGGCAGCGCCGTAGACGTTCGTCAGCACCATGCTCTTCCAGAACTCGGGGGTGGACTCGAGGAAGCCGCGGGACGCGCCGAAGCCGGCGTTCGCGAAGACGGCGTCGATCCTCCCAAAGGTCTCGAGAGCTGCCGCGGCGAGCGCCTCCTGATCGTTCCACTCGGTCACGTCGCAGCGCACCGGAAGAGCACGATCAGCGCCTCCGAGCTCCGCCGCGAGCCCCTCGAGCTCGTCGAGCCGCCTCGCAGCGAGCACGAGCCGGTAGCCGGCCTTCGACGCGTGCCGTGCAGTCGCCGCGCCGATTCCCGACGATGCGCCCGTGATCAGGAAGACAGGATCGGCCACGGGTTGAGCTTACCGAGGACGTCCACGCCCGCAGCGTGACGCGCCGATCACGACGGACTCGTCTTCGCGATCTCCGTCAGGCGGTTGCGCACGTTCCACAGCTCCATGTAGTAGCGATGGTTGATCAGCTTCCCGAGCAGCTCGACCGGGGTTCCCTGAGTTCCGACCACGCCGAAGCCGATGATCCGCTCGACCGTCTTGAAATGCCTGACGCGCCAGAGCGTCAGCCGCTCGTCCCAGTCGGTGAGAAGCTCCGCCAGCTGGTAGAGATCCTCGTGTTCACGGCCGCGTTGGTAGAGCTCGAGGACGGTCAGTCCATTGTCTCGGAGGAGATCCGTGAACGCCTGACCGAGGGCCGGGGAGACCTGGCGGATGCGCTTGAAGCCCGGCGAGTCGAAGCCGCTGCCGTGGCCGAGGACGCGCCTGACCTCCTGATACTCCCACGGCGACAGCTGCTCGAGCATCGCGAGCTGGTCGGTGATGAGCGAGATGCCGAGCGTCGCCCGACGCAGCAGCCGGATCGCGCCGGCGAGATCCCGGCTCTGGATCAGCTCGGTCGCCGTCTCGACTTCGAAGCTGGCGTGCTTCAGCCACAGCTCCGAGGACTGATGGACCGTCTGGAAGAGCAGCTCGTCGCGATGCGCCCACTCGGCGGGGGTCTTCTGCAGCGCGAGCAACTCGTCAGTGCGCAGGTACCGCTCGTAGTCGCTCGCCCCCTCCCCGGGGAGGATCGGCTCCAGCGTCCCCTGCTCCATCTCGGGCTCGGTCACAGGTGCCCCCTTTCGGACTCGACCTGAGGATATGCGCGGCCGCTACCGCTCGCTCGCGTCGAAGATGCGTAGTGGCACATCCGCGAGCGGCTCGCCGCCGTCGGTGCCGACGCGCCAGGTGTCCTGCATGTAGAGGCACTGAAGCCCGTCGTCTCTGATCGCGTGCGGGTGCATCGAGAGGATCATGTTCTCGCGCAGGACGGTCTCAACTCCCTCACCGACCTTCGGATGCTCGATCATCGTCATCCCGATCGAGTGCCCGGTGACGTGGCCGAGCCGGTAGCCCCGCTCGGTGAAGCCCTTCGAAGCCGCGCGATGAAGGTCGTGGGCCGTTGCCCCGTCCTTCATCACCGACTTCGCCGCCTCGAAGTACTCGGCGTACGCCTCCTCCATCCGCTTCGTGTCGTCGCTCTGCTCTCCGCCCGCCTTGATCGCGCGCGAGACCTCGACCCAGTGGCCGCCCGGGCCGGCCACCTCGAGCGACGGCAGGATGACGTCGCCGGAGCGAATGCGGCGGGCCGAGCTGGCGATCCTGAACTCCGGCGTGGCGCCACCGTCATCGCCGACGAGCACCATGTCCATCGTCAGTCGTCCGCACCCCTGCTCGACGAAGTACCGCTCGCACGGTGCAAGGATCTCGGCCTCGGTGCGCCCGACCTCGAACGCCCCGAGGAAGAGCCAGAAGCCCTCGCTGTTGATCCGAACGCTGTCGCGTACAGACTCGATCTCCGCCTCGCTCTTGACCGCCCGGGCGTGGTCGAACTCGATGTCCCAGCCGACGAGCTCGAAGCCCTGACCCTCGAGCGCCCGGTAGTCGCGCACGGTCATCACGAAGTCGAGGCCGTAGACACCGACACGCTTCCAGCCGCGATCCTTGACCCGGTCGCGAAGCCACTCTCCAGGACGATCGACGAACACCTGCTCGTCGATCCACGTCGTCTCGTGCTCGCCGACGTAGCGGGCCTCGCTCGGGAAGACGATCGAGGGATCGCCGTCGACCGGCAGCAGGACGTACGCGTAGCGATGCACGATCGCGAAGCCCGAGAGGTACGTGACGACGCCCTCGAAACCCGTGTACTCGTTCCCGGCCACGATGACGGCATCGAGCCCGTCCCGCGCTGCCGCCTCGCGGATCAGCCTGTAGCGCCTGTCGATCTCGAGCTGCTGCGTCATCTGCCGTCCTCCTGTGTCCACGAGCGCTCGATGCCCTTCACGAGCGCCCAGATTGCCTCGTTCAGCGGTGTCGCCACTCCGAGCTCACCTCCGAAGCGAACGATGCCGCCGTTCAGGTAGTCGATCTCCGTCTGACGGCGCGCCTCGACGTCCTGCAGCATGCTCGCCTTGTGCCCGTAGGCCACGTCCGGACGCGCAGCGTAGTCGATCAGCTCCTCCGGATCCGAGTCGAGCTCGATGCCCTGCGCGGCAGCGACGGCCTTCCCCTCGTCGACGAGCCCGCTGACGAACCGGCGCAGCGACTCGTTCTCGCAGACCCGGCCGTGTGTCAGGCCGGTCAGGGCTCCGACGGGGTTCGTGGAGGCGTTGAAGATCACCTTGCGCCACTGCGGTCCGCGCGCATCGGGCAGTGCGGCTGTCGGCATTCCCGCCCGCGTGCAAGCATCGGCCAACCGCTCGACCGAGTCGAGAGGTGCCGGGCTCGGCTCGAACGGCCCGATCGTCGTATCGCCCTTGACGTCCCAGCGCACGTGGCCGGGCTCGAGGACGTGGCCCGCGGGGAACGTCGTCCCGCGGATCACGCGCTCGGCGTGGAGCGAGATCGCCTCCTCGTTCCCGATCCCGTTCTGGACGGAGCACACGGCGCCATCACGGAACGCGTGGGCGGTCGCGGCGATCGCCTTCTCGGTGTGCATCGCCTTCGTCGCGACGAGCCCGAACTCGCAGGCCGGGAGCTCCCCGGCCTCCGTGGTCGCGCGGAGGTGGCCGACCACGTCGCCGGCGCCCGAGAGGCGAAGGCCGCCCTGGTTGATCGCATCGACGTGATCGCGGGCGGGGTCGTAAGCCCACACCTCGACATCCTCGAGCTGGGCCAGGTTCGCCGCGAAGAGCGACCCCACCGCACCACACCCGACGACACAGATCCTCATTGGCTCTCCTCTCGAATCGCGGTTGCCCCCGGGGCCGGCGTGCGCGGTCGCAGCCTCCGCGGAAACGAGAACTCGCGACCTCGCGTGATCCCCTCCGGCCGGAACAGCAGGATCAGCGCCATGAAGGCACCGATCGTGACCAGGCGCGTACCGGTCGGCAGGTCGACCGATCCGATCCCGTTCTCGGCCTCGTTCAGCAGCGAGTTGAGACCGCTGATGAGAAGCGCGCCGACCGTCGCACCCCACAGGCTGCCGACTCCACCGATGACGAGCATCGCAAGGGTCGTGAAGGTCAAGTCCAGGTACACCTGCTCGGTCGTGAGCGATCCGAGCAGGTGGACAAACAGTCCGCCGGCGAATCCGGCGAGCATGCCCGAGATCGTGAATGCCACGAGACGTTGGCGGTGGATGTTGATCCCGGAGCCCGTCGCCGCCACAGGCTCCTCTCGCGAGGCACGAAGCACACGCCCGTAGCGGCTGCGCTGATATGCGTAGGCGATCCCGGCGGCGGCGACCGCGCCGAGCGTAGCCTGCAGAAGCGATGTCGTCTCGGGGACGAGCGAGAGCGTCTTCGCACCGGGGCCGATCCGCGACCAGTTCCGCAGCACGTTGTGGACGATCTCGAGGACGGCGAACGTCGCAATGCCCGCGGCGAGACCGGAAAGCCGCATCAGCGGCACGCCGAACAGGAACGCGAACACGCCCCCGACGAGCGCCGCGATGACGAGCGAGAGCCAGTTGTCCACTTGAGCGCCGGCGATGAAGCCGAAGAGATCCGGGCTTACCGAGAGCTTCAGGGCTTCCTGCACGCTGACGAGCCCGGCCGCCATCGCGCCGAGCGCGACGAAGCTCACCTGGCCGAACGAGAGCACGCCCGAGTTGCCGATGAACACATAGAGCGCGATCACGATCACCGTCGTAACAAGCGCCGAGCGAAACTGGAGCGCAATCGCCGCAGTCATGAAACTGCCGACGATCGCAACCGCCACGATCAGCAGCACCGGAGCCGAAAGCTCGCGAAGACTTCTCATACGCGTTCGACCGCAGTCCCTCGCCGCGAGAACAGGCCGTTCGGGCGCAGAAGCAGCACCAGGATCACGAGCCCGAAGACGACGGATGTGAGGAAGACGCGGGCGCTGCCAGGAAGGACATCCGCGAGCACCGCCGTCGCGAACCCGATCGCGAACCCTCCCGCCGTCGCCGTGATCAGTCGGTCGAGGCCACCAACGACGACACCCACGAGCGCGGGAATCGCGATCTGGAAGCCGAAGGTCGGCGTCACCAGAGGCCGCTGAACGACGAGCAGGACGGTGGCCGACGCGGCAAGGATCCCGCCGATCAGGAATGCCAGGGTGATCACCTTCCGCACCCGGACGCCGAGGATCCGGGCAGTGCGGAAGTCGTGTGCCGCGGCGCGCATCTGCAAACCGACCGTCGTCCGGTCGAGGAACAGAACGGTCCCGGCGAGCAGGAGCGCGCCGACGCCGATCGACGCGATCGTCACCCAGCGGATCCGCAGATCCCCGACCGTGACTGCGGTGTTCAGCTCGGAGAGGAACTTCGGATTGTCTCCCCGCGAGCCCCACACCAGCAGGAAGATGCTCTGCAGGAGGAAGCTG
>JBBQXH010000166.1:0-6158 GCA_038209835.1 Gaiellales bacterium
AACCAGATCTGCGAGTGACGAGAACGTCAGGTCGCGGATGTCGACTCCGTCGACCAGGACGGCGCCGTCCTCGACGTCGTAGAGGCGCGCAACCAGGTAGCCGAGTGTCGTCTTCCCGGACCCGGTCTCACCCACGATCGCCGTGCGGGTGCCCGGCGGGACGCTGAAGGACACCCCCTGAAGCGTCCACTCGTTGCCGTAGCGAAACGAGACGTCGTCGAACTCGACCTCTCCCCTGAGCGTCTCGCGCGGAAGACGGTCCGCGCCCTCCCGCTCCTCGATCTCGACCGGCAGATCGAGGTACTCGAAGACCCGGTCGAAGAGGGCGAGCGACGTCTGAACGTCGATCTGGACTGAGAGGAGCTGCCCGATCGGGAAGAAGAGCCGCGTCTGGACGGTCGTGAACGCGACAAGCGTTCCGATCGAGATCGCGCCGCCCGCCCATGGGCTGCCGGCGAACCAGTAGACGAGCGCCGGCATGATCGCGAAGGTCATCTGGATGAGCGCCATCACCCAGCGGCCGGCCATACGCTGCCTGACCTCGAGGTCGGCGAGCTGTGCGGACTCAGACGTGAACCGATCGGCGAGCTCGTCGGAACGACCCATGGTCTTTCCGAGCAGGATCCCCGAGACGGACAGCGACTCCTGGACGAGGCTCGAGATGTCGGCCATCGTCTCCTGCTTCGACGTGGTGATCCGCTTGCGCTCGTTGCCGACGCGGCGGGTCATGAAGACGAAGAGCGGGACGAGAGCGAGACCGAAGACGGCCAGCCGCCAGTCCAGCAGGAACATTGCGACCACCGCCGCGAGCACGGTCGTCACGTTCGAGACGATCGACGTGGCGGTCGACGTGACCACGCTCTGAACGCCTCCGATGTCGTTCGCGATCCGCGACTGCACCTCGCCGGTGCGCGTCCGCGTGAAGAACGCGAGCGACAACCTCTGGAGGTGCCGGTACACAGCCGACCTGAGATCGTGCATGACGCGCTGGCCCACCTGGTTCGAGATGAGCGTCTGCCACACGCCGAGGGTCCCGGTGATGACCGCGATCGCGACCATCCCGAGGACGAGCGCAGTGAGAAGCCCGGTGCGCTGCTCGGGAATCGCGGTATCGAGGACGCCCCGGAGGAGGAACGGCGAGACGATGCCGAGCCCGGCCGAGAGCAGGATCAAGACCAGGACGACCGTGAGACGCGTGCGATACGGTCGGAAGAGCCCTCCGATACGCCGGAGATTGGCGCGGCGAACGGCCCGATCGGATGGACGCTCGGGCATCTCGGTCGTCGGCTGTCCGTGCCAGGACATCGCCTTCAAGAGTACGGGAGGGCCGCAACTCTCCCGAGCGACTCGCCCGGCGTGCGGGCCGGGCGAGTCGTGCTCGGAAGTGTTCTGGCGGCTACCGGACGGTGGTCGTCGCGGTAGCGGAGTTGTTGCTCGACTTCGGATCGGTCGTCGACGACGAGACCGATGCCTTCGCCTGCGCCGAGCCGGATCGTAGGAACACCACGACCGCTTTCACCTGCTTCGACGAGCCGTTCGACATCGTGCCGAACGAGCACGTCAGGGTCGTCGATCCCGTGCACCCGGAGACCGAGGACAGGAGCCGTGCATTCCCCGGAAGCGTGAGCGTGAGCTTCGCGTTCGACGCGCTCGCGGGACCGGCGTTCTTGACGGTGACCGTGTACGTCACCGCGTTGCGCCAGTGCACCGCCGGATCCGGTGAATCGGTGATCGTCACCGAGAGATCCGCGCCTTTCGGGGTTGGAGTCGGGGTTGAGGTTGGAGTCGGAGTTGGGGTTGGCGTGGGCGTGGGCGTTGGGGTTGGGGTTGGGGTCGGCGTGGGCGTCGGGGTCGGCGCTGGAGAGCCGCCCGTGCACACCGCCGTGTAGACACTGATGCCCGTGTTCCCGCAACCGGACGTGCTGCTCACGCCCGATGCGATCGAAAGACCGGAGCGGAAGGTGTTGTTGCGGATCACCGTTCCGCTTCCGGAGTTGATGTAGACCGCGTAGTAACCCGTCGGTGTCGGGGCTCCGAAGGTGTTCCCCTCGATGACCGTGTTTGTCGGAACGGTGCCGCCGACGATCCTGTTGATGTAGATGTCGAAGACCTCGCACTGATCGAACACGTTGTTGCGGAGAACGGTTCCGACGGCCTCCTGGAGGAACAGGCACTCGACGTGGCCGCCCGGCTCGTCCCGCCGGTCGATGTCGAAGAACCGCGTGTTCTCGATGACGACGTTCTCGGACGGAGCCAGCCCCGAGTACGTTCCGATCGTCGGGCTGGACGAGTCGTGGGAGGGCCCGATCTGGCCGCTCCTGTAGGTGACGTCCTTCGCTGCACGGACGAAGAAGATGCTCGACGTCACGTTCTCGAAGGTCATGTCCTCCATCCGGGCCCCGCCCGAGCTGCCGTTCTGCGGGGTACCGAAGATCCAGCTCGACACGGTGACTCCCCGGATCGTGATGTGCTTCGCACCGAGGATGTCGATGTCGCCGTTGATCGTTACGGTCGCGCCCGAGGCGGGCTGGAATACAACATCTGCCGAAGAGGTCTTCGACGCGTCATACGTCAGTTTCTGGTTGCCATAGGAGCCTGAGGCAAGTGTGATCACGTCACCTGGAGCCGCTGCGTGGTAGGCGGCGTCCCAGGACGCTCCAGGCTGCAGCGTGGCGCTGCTGGCGGCACCGGCGAAGACGCCGGCGAACACCGTGACTGCGACAACGACGAAGACTCTCCGCATCAGCTCATCCTCCTGGCGTTCGGACACAGCCTCGCCGGGCACACGGCGAGGCCAAGGCTCGTTTGTTCGAGCATCGGTATTCCCTCCTATCGGTTGGCGGGGGCCAACGCCTGATCCCGGGTCGTGCGGCCCCCTTTTGAGGCATGACCGCCGCGAGGCGAGAAACTAGCGCTGGGGATTCAGTACCAGGTTCAATTGGTATAGTTACTGCACCCCAGACCGATGAGGTGATCTCGATGAAGACTCTCTTGCTCGTCCCGATGGAAGACGTGGTCGTCTTCCCCAACATGACCGTCACGCTTCCCGTCGAGACCGACGAAGAGGAGCGCGTTCTCCTCGTCCCGTTCCATGAAGGCGAGTACGCGAAGGTCGGAACCGTCGCCGAGGTGGTCGAGAAGGTTCGTCTGCCCGGAGGCGGCCATGCCGTCGCCATGAGTGGCCTCCACCGAGGGGTCGCCGGGGTAGCCCATTCCGATCCGAGCGGAAGACTCCGCGTCGCCGTCGAGGAGAGCCCCGATCCCGATGAGAAAGACGGGCGCATCCGGCAGCTCGAACAGCAGTACCGCGCGGTCGTCGAGGAAATCCTGGAGATTCGCGGCGACGACGGCCGCATCTCCGCGTTCGTGCGCTCGATCACCGAGCCCGGCGCGCTAGCCGACACGACCGGCTACGCGCCTGACGTCTCGTTCGAGCAGAAGGTCGAGCTGCTCGAGACGCTGGATGTGCGGACGCGGCTCGAGCTCGCGCTCTCCGTCCAGCGGGAGCGTCTCGCAGAGCTCCAGGTGCGTAAGCGGATCCGGGAAGACGTCGAGTCCGGCGCCCAGAAGCAGCAGCGCGAGTACATCCTCCGCCGCCAGATGGAGTCGATCCGAAAGGAGCTCGGCGAGGACGACGGCTCGGTCGTCGACGAGTACCGCGCGAAGATCGCCGAGGCCGGAATGCCCGAGGCCGTCCTCGAGCAGGCCGAGCGCGAGCTCGACCGCCTCGAGCGGATGGGCGAGCAGTCGGCCGAGTCCTCGATGATCCGCTCCTACCTCGACTGGCTGATCGCGGTTCCGTGGTCGAAGCGCTCGGAGGAGCGGCTCGACCCCGCCTACGCGCGCGATGTTCTCGACGCCGACCACTACGGGCTCGAGGACGTCAAGGACCGCATCGTCGAGTACCTCGCGGTGCGCAAGCTGCGGCAGGAGCGAGGGATCTCGGAAGACAAGAAGTCGGGAGCAATCCTGACGCTGATCGGTCCGCCGGGCACCGGCAAGACCTCGATCGGCGAGTCGATCGCCCGTGCGCTCGGACGCGAGTTCGTCCGTATGTCGCTCGGTGGCGTCCGCGACGAGGCCGAGATCCGCGGCCACCGGCGGACGTACATCGGCGCGCTGCCCGGCCGCCTCGTGCGCGCCCTGCGCGACGCGGGAACGATGAACCCGGTGATCATGCTCGACGAGGTCGACAAGGTCGGCGCCGACTGGCGAGGCGACCCCTCGGCTGCGCTCCTCGAGGTGCTCGACCCGGCGCAGAACCACTCGTTCAGAGACCACTACCTCGACGTCGAGCTCGACCTCTCGGAGGTCGTGTTCATCGCAACGGACAACATCGCCGACACGATTCCCGGCCCGCTACTCGACCGGATGGAGATCATCCGCTTCGACGGCTACACCGTCGACGAGAAGGTCGCCATCGCACGCGGCTATCTCTGGCCGAGACAGCGCGAGCGCAACGGGCTCCTCGAGGGAGAGGCCGAGATTCCGGACGAGTCGGTTCAGACCGTCGTCACGGACTACACGCGCGAGGCGGGTGTCCGGCAGCTCGAGCGTGAGCTCGGGAAGATCCTGCGCAAGACGGCGACGAAGATCGCCTCGGGAACGGCCGAGCCTCCCGTCACGCTCGATCTCGACGCCGTCCGCGATGCGCTCGGCCGCCAGAAGTTCTTCCAGGAAGCCGCCGAGCGAACGGCTACCCCAGGCGTCGCAACGGGGCTCGCGGTCACCGGAACCGGAGGAGACGTGCTGTTCGTCGAGGCCACCTCGATGAAGGGAAACGGCGACTTGCTCCTCACCGGCCAGCTCGGCGACGTCATGAAGGAGTCGGCGCGTATCGCGCTCTCCTACGTGAAGGCACATGCCGCAGAGCTTGGGATCGACGAATCGTCGTTCGACGACACGTCATTCCACGTGCACGTGCCGGCCGGCGCGATTCCAAAGGACGGCCCGAGCGCCGGAATCACGATGGTGACCGCCCTCGCGTCGCTCCTCTCGGACCGACCCGTCAGGCATACGGTCGGGATGACTGGCGAAGTGACCCTGCAAGGTCGTGTGCTCCCGATCGGCGGCCTCAAGCAGAAAGCGCTCGCTGCACACGCGGCGGGGCTGACCGACATCATCATTCCCGAGCGAAACCGTGCCGACCTCGACGATGTGCCCGAGAACGTGCGCGAAGAGATGGCCTTCCACCCGGTCATGAGCCTCGGAGAGGTGCTCGAGATCGCTCTCGAGTCCGCCCGTGTCCAGGTGTCGTAGATGCACCCCGGTGCCCGAGGAGGTCCGTCGCGCGGCGGACCTCCTCGAGCGCCGCTGGCTCCTCTCGATCGTCTACGCCGCGCACGAGGGGGCCGTGCGCTTCAACGAGTTTCGCTACGCCCTCGAGGATCAGATTCCGCCGCGAACGCTCGCGGCTCGCCTCATGGAGCTGGAGCAGGCGGGAATCCTGACGCGGACAGTCGTCGACGCTCGGCCGCCACGGGTCGAGTACGCCCTGACGGAGGACGGTCGCAGGCTGAAGATCCTTCTCGTGGCCCTTCGCGATTGGGGAGCTTGCCACCCCGCAATCTGAGAGCCGATGACCGAGATATGATCCGCCAACCATGAGGCGGAACCCGGTCAAGGAGAAGCTCGCCGGCGGCGGTCGATCCGTCGGCCTCATGGTGTTCGAGTTTCCGACGCTCGGCGTCGCGCGTGTCGGCGCCGGTGCAGGCGCAGAGTTCGTCATCTTCGATCTCGAGCACACGGGCTGGAGCGTCGAGACGGTGAAGACCGCCATGGCGGCCGCGCAGGCAAGCGAGATCGTCCCGCTGGTGCGATCTCCCTCGACGATGTATCACCTGATCTCCCGACCGCTCGACGCGGGCGCGCTCGGGCTCATGATCCCGATGGTCAACAGCGCGGAGCAGGCCCGCACGATCGTGACGTGCGCCAAGTATCCACCAGCCGGGCACCGCGGGGTCGGGCTCTTCTACGAGGACCAGGTCGAGAGCGACTTCCCCGCGACGCTCCGCGTCGCCAACGAGGCCCAGCTCCTGATCGCCCAGATCGAGACGACGGCCGCTCTCGAACAGATCGACGAGATCGCCTCGGTGGACGGCATCGACATCGTCTGGGTCGGCCACGGCGACCTGACGACGTCACTCGGGATCCCTGGC
>JBBQXH010000167.1:0-6146 GCA_038209835.1 Gaiellales bacterium
CTCGAGATCCAGGGCGTCGGATATCGCGCGCAGCTGAAGGGAAGCGATCTCGAGCTCGCTCTCGGCTATTCCCACACGGTGCCGTATTCGGCGCCCGAGGGCATCAGCTTCGAGGTTCCCCAGCCGACTCAGGTGATCGTGAAGGGCATCGACAAGCAGCAGGTCGGGCAGGTCGCTGCGGAGATCCGTGCTGTGCGGCCGCCTGAGCCCTACAAGGGCAAGGGCGTCAGGTATTCGGGCGAGTACGTCCGCCGCAAGGTCGGGAAGCGAGCGTAGACATGGCGACGATGACGAGATACGAGTTGCGCGCGCGCCGGCACCGGCGGGTGCGGAAGAAGATCACCGGAACCGCCTCGCGCCCGCGCCTGGTCGTCTTCCGGTCGAACCGCGGAATCTTCGCCCAGCTGGTCGACGACTCGGCCGGCCGCACGCTCGCATCCGCGAGCTGGCTCGCGATCGGGCCCGGCTTCGAAGGAACAAAGACCGAGCAGGCCGCCGAGGTGGGGAAGCGCCTCGCCGAGAGCGCGAAGGCCGCAGGCATCGAGGACGTCGTCTTCGATCGCGGCGGCTTCCTGTACCACGGGCGCGTCAAGGCGCTCGCCGACGGCGCTCGAGAGGGAGGTTTGAGGTTTTGACGGTAGTGGACGTAGCAGCTGATCGCGAGCTGAAGGAGCGAGTGGTCGAGATCAACCGTGTCGCCAAAGTCGTCAAGGGCGGCCGGCGGTTCTCGTTCACGGCTCTGGTCGTGATCGGTGACGAAGTGGATCGTGTAGGGGTGGGATACGGGAAGGCGCGCGAGGTGCCGCTGGCGATCTCGAAGGCGGTCGACGACGCGAAGAAGAACCTCTTCTCCGTCCCGAAGCACGGACAGACGATCACCCACGAGGTTCTGGGCCAGTTCGACGCGGCCCGGGTGCTCTTGCGCCCCGCGAGCCCGGGCACGGGCGTCATCGCCGGTGGTGGAGTTCGAGCGGTGCTCGAGCTGGCCGGGATCCGCGACATCCTCGCGAAGAGTCTCGGAACGACGAATCCGATCAACATGCTGAAGGCAACCGTCGACGCCCTGAAGCGGTTGAAGCGCCCCGAGGAGGTCGCGCGGGCGCGGGGGAAGGCCATCCACGAGGTTCTCTACATCCGGAAGCGAGATGACGAAGAAGCTGAAGATCACACAGGTTCGTAGCCAGATCGGCCACACGGAGCGCCATCGCGGCACGCTTCGGGCACTCGGCCTCGGCAAGATCGGGCGGAGCGTCGAGCGCGACGAGTCGCCCCAGGTGGCCGGTATGCTCCGGAAGGTTCGCCACCTCGTTCGGATCGAGGAGGCGTAGGGTCATGGCTGAAGAACTCTCGCTGTCCACGCTGAAGCCCGCCCAGAAGCGGAAGGCGCGCAAACGCGTCGGTCGGGGGATCGGCTCCGGCAAGGGCCGTTACTCGGGGCGCGGAATCAAGGGCCAGAAGTCGCGCTCGGGCTCCCACAAGATGCGGGCCGGCTTCGAGGGCGGTCAGATGCCGATCTACATGCGGCTCCCGAAGAAGCGCGGGAACACGTCCAAGGACGCCATGCCGATCGGGCCGCACAGAACCTTGACCCAGGGAGTCAACGTACGTGATCTCGAGCGTGTGTTCGAAGCCGGGAGCGAGGTGACGCCGGAGGCGCTCGCCGCGACAGGGCTCGTTCGCAGCACGAAGGTCGACGTCAAGATTCTCGGCTATGGGGAGCTGACGAAGAAGCTCTCGATCACGGCGCATCGGTTCTCGAAGACCGCCCTGGAGAAGATCGAAGCGGTCGGCGGCTCGGCGACGGCGCTGCGCGAGCCGGTCGAGAAGAAGCCGAAGAAGCATCGGTCGCCGAAGCCGTCGTCCGAGCCAGAAGAGTCGCCCGAGCTCGAGGAGTCGCCAGAGACCGAGGCTTCCGAGGACGCGTCCCCCGCCGAGCCCGCACCGGACGAGGTCCCGGAAGCGTAGATGTTCTCCTGGCTGACGAACGCCTGGCGGGTTCCCGAGCTCAGGAACCGGCTTCTCTTCACGGCTCTCATCCTCGCGCTCTACCGGCTCGGAAGCTGGATCCCGGTCCCTGGTGTCGATCCGCAAAAGGTCGAGGATTACCTGAACCAGCAGGGCGGGACGATCCTCGGGCTCCTCAACATCTTCTCGGGTGGAGCTCTTTCCCAGTTCGCGGTCTTCGCGCTCGGGATCATGCCGTACGTGACGGCGTCGATCATCCTGCAGCTGATGACCGTGGTCGTCCCGCGGCTCGAGCAGCTCCAGAAGGAGGGTGAGGCCGGCTACGCGAAGATCAACCAGTACACGCGCTATCTCACTGTCGTGCTCGCTGCGCTGCAGGCGCTCGGGTACTCGTACCTCTTCAATCGACAGGGTGCTCTCCCGCTCAACCCGGGGCGGATCGTGCTCATCGTCGTCTCCCTGACGGCGGGCACCGTGCTCCTCATGTGGATGGGGGAGCTGATCACGAAGCGCGGCATCGGCAACGGCATCTCGATCATCATCTTCGCCTCCATCCTTTCCGGCCTTCCGGCGGGGATTCGCGCCTGGTACAACGGCGGTGCAACCGAGCGGCTCGTCTTTCCGATCCTCGCACTCGCCGTCATCGTTGCCGTCGTATTCGTGCAGGAGGGGCAGCGGCGGATTCCGATCCAGTACGCCAAACGGATGGTCGGCCGCCGCATGACGAGCGGAGGCTCGACCTACATGCCGCTGCGCGTGAACATGGCAGGTGTGATCCCGATCATCTTCGCCGCGGCGATCCTCGCGTTCCCACCAACGGTCGCGCAGTTCTTCCCGACGACGCAGACCTTCGTAAACGACCACTTCACGCCGAGCAGCTGGACGTACCTCATCATCCAGGCGTTCCTGATCGTGGTCTTTACGTACTTCTACACGGCCGTGCAGTTTAACCCGGTCGACCAGGCGGACAATCTGCGAAAACACGGTGGATACATTCCCGGTATCCGTCCAGGCCCGCCGACAGCGCAGTATCTCGATCGTGTGCTGTCGCGGCTCACGCTTCCCGGCGCGCTCTGGCTGGCGCTCGTCGCAATGCTTCCGACGCTGATCATTCGTTACGCAGGCTTCTCGAACTCGACCTCCGCCGCGCTCGGCGGCACGTCGATCCTGATCGTCGTCGGCGTGGCGCTCGACACGATGCGGCAGATGGAGTCGCAGATGATGATGCGCCACTACGAAGGCTTCCTGAAGTAGGGCGCGTGGCGCTCGATCTCCTGCTCCTCGGTGCGCCCGGCGCTGGGAAGGGCACCCAGGCGAAGCGCATCTCGACGGCACACGGCATCCCGCAGATTGCGACCGGCGACATGCTTCGCGCAGCCGTCTCGGGTGGAACGGAGCTCGGACGTCGGGTCGAGCCGATCCTCAGCGCGGGGGAACTGGTGCCCGACGACCTCATGGTAGCCCTGATTCGCGAGCGACTCTCCATGGGCGACACCGAGGCGGGGTTCATTCTCGACGGCTTTCCGCGCACGATTCCACAGGCTGAGGCGCTCGATACGATGCTCGACGAGATCGAGCGGACGCTTGCAGCGGTTCTCGAGTTCCAGCTCGACTCTCAGGAGGCTGTCCGAAGGATCCTCGGCCGCGCCGAGGCGGAGGGCCGAAGCGACGACACGCCCGAGGTCGCCGCGCGGCGGCTCGACGTGTATCGAGAGCAGACGGAACCGCTCGTTGCGTACTACCTCGCTCAGGGAATCCTCGTGGGGATCGACGCCGGGCGGTCGGTCGGGAACGTGTCCCGGCAGATCGAGGCTGTTGTCGAGCAGATCGAGGCGCGCGCGTGATCATCCGCAAGTCGAAGCGCGAGATCGAGACCATGGCCAGGGCTGGGCAGGTCGTTGCCGAGGTGCTCGAACTGATGGCGGACACTGTCAGGGCAGGCATCACGACAGCCGATCTCGACCGCGTCGCCGAGGAGCGGATTCGTTCCCGTCGCGGCGTCCCGACCTTCAAGGGGTATCGTGGTTTTCCAGCGTCGATCTGTGCGTCACCGAACTCGATGGTCGTGCACGGGATCCCGGGCCCCTATCGTCTGGATGAGGGCGACCTGATCTCGGTCGACGTCGGCGTGACGCTCGACGGGTTCGTCGCCGACAGCGCCTACACCTTCGCGGTCGGCGAGGTCGAGCCCGAGACTCAGCGGCTCCTCGATGTCTGTCAGGCCTCGCTCGAGGCCGCGATCGCCGAGGCTACGGTGGGCAATCGGATCGGTGACATCTCGGCCGCCGTCCAGCGGACGACCGAGGAGGCCGGTTTTTCCGTGATCCGAACGCTGGTCGGGCACGGCGTCGGGCGCTCGATGCACGAAGAGCCTCAGATCCCGAACTATGGCGATCCGGGGCGCGGCCCGGACCTCACGCAGGGGATGACTCTCGCGATCGAGCCGATGATCAACGCAGGGGGGCCAGAGGTCGTCCTCGAGGACGACGGATGGTCGATCACGACCGCCGACGGCTCGCTCTCGGCGCACTTCGAGCACACGGTGGCGATCACGGACGACGGGCCTCTCGTCCTCACCGCATCAGAGCGTCTGGCGGAGGGTCGGCCCACCCGGTCTGTGCTACGATAACGGGCCGCGGCTCGATCGCCGTCGAGCCGTGTCTCAAGGATGAAACCGCGCTCGCAGGGCGCGGTTTTGGTGAGAGAGACGACAGGCAGGAAGAAGCATGACGCGATCCGGCCACCCGCCGGTTTCGCGAGGGAGGATTCAGTGAAGGTTCGAGCGTCAGTCAAACCGATTTGTGAGCGGTGCCGCATCATCAAGCGGCACGGAAAGACGCTCGTCATTTGCTCCAACCCACGGCACAAGCAGCGACAGGGATAAGGAGAACGAAGCGTGGCTCGTATCGCAGGCGTCAACCTTCCGCGTGAGAAGCGGCTCGAGGTCGCGCTCACGTACATCTACGGGATCGGTCAGCCGACGGCCCATAAGGTATGCCTGGACATCGGTCTCACACCCGACGAGAAGGTTCGAGATCTCACAGACGAGGAGATCACGAAGCTCCGAACCTATATCGACGCGAATCTCGAGGTGGAAGGCGACCTCCGCCGTGAGCGCTCCCAGGCGATCAAGCGTCTGACGGAGATCGGCTGCTATCGCGGGGTCAGGCATCGCCGAGGGTTGCCCGTCAATGGCCAGCGCACGAAGACGAACGCCCGCACGCGCAAGGGCCCGAAGAAGACCGTCGGGCGCGGAAAGAAGAAGTAGGAAAGGACTGGATTGGCTCCTCCTCGCCGTCAGGCAACACGGACACGCAGCCGCCGGCGCGTCAAGAAGAACATCGCGATCGGCCAGGCGCACATCAAGACGTCGTTCAACAACACGATCGTCACCCTCACCGACAAAGACGGGGCGGTGATTTGCTGGGAGAGCGCCGGCTCGGCAGGGTTCAAGGGATCCCGCAAGTCGACGCCCTTCGCGGCGCAGGTGACCGCGGACTCGTGTGCGCGCAAGGGGATGGAGCACGGCCTGCAGAAGGTCGAGGTGTTCGTGAAGGGCCCGGGCTCCGGGCGCGAGACCGCGATCCGCTCGCTTCAGGCGGCCGGACTCGAGATTCTCGGGGTCAAGGACGTGACGCCTCAGGCTCACAACGGCGTCCGCCCGAAGAAGCGGCGAAGGGTGTAGCGCGATGGCCCGCGACACGAGCCCCAAGTGCAAGCAATGCCGGCGTGAGGGCATCAAGCTCTTCCTCAAGGGCGAGCGCTGTCTCACCGAGAAGTGCGCGATCGAGCGTCGCAGCTATCCGCCAGGAGAGCACGGCCGCGGACGCATCAAGCAGTCGGAGTACCTGCTCCAGTTGCGTGAGAAGCAGAAGGCCCGGCGCTACTACGGCATCCTCGAGAAGCAGTTCCGAAATTACTACTACAAGGCATCGCGCCGGTCGGGTGTCACCGGCGAGGAGCTTCTGCGGATGCTCGAGATGCGGCTCGACAACGTCGTCTACCGGCTCGGGTTCGCCTCGTCGAGGTCGCAGGCCCGGCAACTGATCCTCCACGGCCACTTTCAGGTCAACGGACGGCGAGTCAACATCCCGAGCTACCAGGTGCGGCCCGGGGCAATCGTCTCGCTGAAGACGGGGAGCCCCGTCGAGCAGGTCGTCCGGGACGCGACGGATCTGACT
>JBBQXH010000168.1:0-6137 GCA_038209835.1 Gaiellales bacterium
CTCCGCACGCTCGAGCAGCCGGCGGATGTCGACGCCCATCAGCATCGCGGGCACGATCCCGAACGGTGACAGCGCCGAGTAACGGCCGCCGATCGTGGGCTCGCCCGGAAAGATCCCGGCGAACCCCCGCTCGCCGGCGAGCTGCTCGAGCGAGGAGCCGGGATCCGTGACGGCGACGAAGCGCTCGCCGCGCTCGCCGGCCCGCTCCCAGAAGAAGTCGGTGTGCGAGCGGGTCTCCAGCGTCGAGCCCGACTTGGAGGCCGAGACGAAGATCGTTCGCGCGGCATCCAGGCTGTCGGCCAGCCGCCGGATCGCGGTCGGATGCGTGGTGTCGAGCACATGGCAGGCGTCGACCGAGAAGCTTCGCCTCAGGACCTCGGGCGCAAGGCTCGAGCCACCCATGCCCAGCACGACGACCGTGTCGTAGTCGAGCCGCCCCCCGCGCTCGAGCAGCGCGTCGGTGGCGGCGAGCAGGCGCACGGGCTCATCGAGCCAGCCGAGCCAGCTCGCCTCGTCCCGTCCGGTCCAGAGCGACGCGTCGCGCGACCAGATCCGCTCGACGAGCTCGGTCCCGGCTGCCGTGGTCACGCTGGAACGAGCTCCGCGCGCTTGGACTCCACGCCCTTGAGCAGCTCCTCGAACGAGGCGGCGAACTTCTCCACGCCCTCACGCTCGAGCGTCTCGACGACGTCGTCGTAGTCGACCCCGGCGGCAGCGACGTCGGAGAACACCTGGCGGGCCGCCTCGACGTCCCGGTCGAGCGTGCGCTCCACGCGGCCGTGATCCTGGAACGCCTCGATCGTCTCCTGCGGCATCGTGTCGACGGTCTCGGGCCCGATCAGCTCCTCGACGTACATCACGTCGCGGTACGCCGGGTTCTTCGTCGACGTCGAGGCCCACAGGCAGCGTTGCCTCGTCGCGCCCCTGGCCGCGAGCGCGTCCCAGCGCTCGCCGGCGAACGTCTCCTTGTACTGCTGGTAGGCGAGCTTCGCATTCGCGATGGCGAGCTTGCCGCGCAGCTCGAGCGCCGCGCCGCCGACGGCCTCGAGCCGCCTGTCCGCCTCCGTGTCGACGCGCGAGACGAAGAAGCTCGCGACGGAGGCCACCTTCGCCGGATCGCCGCCCGCCTCCACGAGCCGCTCGAGCCCGCGAATGTACGCCTCTGCGACCTCCGCGTGGCGCGCCAGCGAGAAGATGAGCGTGACGTTGATCGAGCGGCCCGCCGCGATGCAGTCCTCGATCGCCCCGAGGCCGGGCTCCGTGCCCGGGATCTTGACGAGCAGGTTCTCGCGGTCGATCCACTCATGGAGCCGGATGGCCTCGTCGTACGTGGCGTCACGGTCGTAAGCGAGCGTCGGATCGACCTCCATCGAGACATAGCCGTCCTGTCCCTTGCCCGCGTCCCACACGCGGCGCAGCAGGTCGCATGCGGAGCGAATGTCGTCGACCGCGAGGTGGAGGAAGATCTCCTTGAGCTCGGACTGGTCCTCGAGCAGCTCGCGCAGCTGCTCGTCGTACGCCTCGCCCTCCGCGATCGCCTTCTGGAAGATCGTCGGGTTCGACGTGACGCCGACGACGGCGTCCTCGCGCATCATCCGCGCCAGCTCGCCGCTCTTCAGCAGGTTGCGGGAGAGGTAGTCGATCCAGACGCTCTGGCCGAGCGCGCTGAGCTTGTGCAGAGGTGAGTCGGGCATTTCGTCATCGTCCTTTCATTGCCCCGGGGCTTGCCCGTGGCGTCGAGTCAGCGCGTCCCCGCGGCGAGGCCGCGCTCGAGGTCTTCGATCTTCTGGAGCCGGCGGACATAGCGCTCGCCGCCGTCGAAGCGCGCACCGAGGAACGCGCGGACGAGCTCGGCCGCGAGCTCGCCGCCGACGATCTCCGAGCCCAGGCAGAGCACGTTCATGTCGTCGTGCTCCACGCCCTGGTGCGCGGAGTAGGCGTCATGGCAGATCGCGGCGCGGATGCCGGCGAGCTTGCAGGCGGCGATCGAGGCGCCGACGCCCGAGCCGCAGATCAGGATGCCTCGCTCGGCTGCCCCACCCTGCAGCGCGGCGCCGAGCTCGCGCGCCTTGTCGGGGTAGTCGATCTTCGGTGCGGGCGCGTCGGTGCCGAGGTCGACGGGCTCGTGACCGAGCTCCGCGAGCTCCTCGAGCACGCGCGTCCGCAGCTTCACACCGCGGTGGTCGAAGGCGACGGCGACTCTCATCTAGCGACTCTCCACGGGTCTACGGCTTACGTTACACCCGTCCCCCGGCCCGTGGCTCGGGCCGCCGAAAGCGACGGCATAGAATGGCCCCTTCCGTAGACACGAGGAGGCCCCGATGAACGAGAACGACGGCTGGCGCGAGCTCGGCCAGCAACTCCGCGTCGATTCGATCCGCAGCAGCGCAACCACGAACTCGGGGCATCCGACCTCGTCGATGTCGGCGGCGGACCTCATCGCCGTCCTGATCTCGAAGTACTACCGCTACGACATCGCGAATCCGAAGAATCCCAACAACGACCACCTGATCTTCTCCAAGGGCCACGCTTCACCCCTCTACTGGTCGCTCTACAAGGCACTCGGGGCGATCGAGGACGAGGAGCTCCTCACCTTCCGGCTCTTCGGCAGTCGCCTCGAGGGCCATCCGACGCCGATCGCACCGTGGGTCGACGTGGCCACCGGGTCACTGGGACAGGGCCTGCCGATCTCGGTGGGCGTCGCGTTGACCGGCAAGAAGCTCGACCGCCTGCCGTATCGGGTGGGGTGTCTGTGCGGCGACTCCGAGATGGCGGAGGGCTCGATGTGGGAGGCCTTCGAGCACGCGACGTTCTACGGGCTCGACAATCTGACCGCGATCATCGACGTCAACCGGCTCGGCCAGACCGGCGAGACGATGCACGGCTGGGACCTCGATGCCTACCGCGTGCGTGCAGAGGCGTTCGGCTGGAAGGCGATCGAGATCGACGGGCACGACGTCGCCGCGATCGATGTGGCATACGCGGAAGCGGTCGCCACCAGCGGGCGGCCGACGGTGATCATCGCCAGGACGGAGAAGGGCCACGGGGTCAAGGCAGTGGCGAACCAGCCCGGCAGGCACGGGAAGCCGCTCGACGATCCGGATGCGGCGATCGCCGAGCTCGGCGGAATCCGGGACATCCACGTCGACGTCCCGAAGCCCGACTTCGATGGCCGGCCCCATCAGTTCGCGACGGAACCGCTCGTTCTGCCGTCGTACGAGCCCGGGACGAAAGAGGCCACCCGGAAGGCGTTCGGTGACGCGCTGGTGGCGCTCGGGAAGGCGCGCGGGGAGGTCGTTGCCGTCGACGGCGAGGTGGGAAACAGCACCTACACCGAGGAATTCGCTGAGGCGCTGCCGGAGCGGTTCTTCCAGGCCTACATCGCGGAGCAGCAGATGATCGCCATGGCGGTGGGGATGCAGGTGCGCGGCTGGAAACCGTTCGCCGTCACCTTCGCCGCATTCCTCAGCCGCGCCTACGACTTCGTGCGGATGGCGGCCATCAGCCGCGCCAGCATCGCCGTGGCGGGATCGCACGCCGGCGTCAGCATCGGAGAGGATGGGCCGTCGCAGATGGCACTCGAGGACCTCGCCAGCTACCGTGCCGTCCACGGGTCGACCGTCATCTATCCATCGGATCCCAACCAGACGGCCGCGCTGGTGCCGCAGATGGCCGATCGGGAGGGAATCGTCTACATGCGGACCACGCGCGAGAAGACCCCGATCCTCTATCAGCCCGGCGAGGAGTTCCACATCGGTGGCTCGCGCGTCATTCGGCGGACCGATGACGACGCGGTGACCCTCATCGGCGCCGGCATCACCCTCCACGAGTCGCTCAAGGCAGCCGATGAGCTGGCCGGCGAGGGCGTCTCGGCACGCGTGATCGACCTCTACACCCTCAAGCCGATCGACGCGGAGTCCGTCCGCGAGGCGGCGCGCGACACCGGCGCCATCATCACCGTCGAGGACCATTGGCCGGAGGGCGGGATCGGCGACGCGGTGCTCGAGGTGCTCGCCCAGGATCAGCCGCAT
Organism: Gaiellales bacterium; assembly: GCA_038209835.1. Lineage (GTDB taxonomy): Bacteria > Actinomycetota > Thermoleophilia > Gaiellales > Gaiellaceae > JBBQXH01. Next base: position 4,032 of record JBBQXH010000168.1, read on the forward strand.
CCGATCGTCGTGAAGCTGGCGGTCCGCATCATGCCCGGATCGGGCAAGCCGGCCGAGCTGCTGGCGGCGGCGGGGATCGACGCGGCACACATCGCGGACGCGGCGCGCGACCTCGTCGGTCGTGCCGGTGCGCGGAGCAATGAGAGAAGCGAGGTCGGCTCCGGTCGGCGCGAGTAGATGGGAGAGCGCGAGATCATGAACACGCTGCAGCGGCTGCACGCCGAGCAGGACCAGAGCCCGTGGATCGACTTCATCGACCGTGACCTGCTCAAGACCGGCAAGCTCGAGCGGATGGTGGCCGACGGCATCCGCGGCCTGACGAGCAACCCGACCATCTTCGCCAAGGCGGTTGCCACCGGGCAGTACGACGAGCTCGTCCGCCGCCAGATCGCGGCCGGCAACGACCTCCGGAAGATCTACGAGGAGATCGCCACGACTGACGTCGGCGACGCGGCCGATGTCCTGCGCTCGGTGTACGACGAGTCGAACGGGACCGATGGCTTCGCCAGCATCGAGGTCGAGCCCGAGCTCTCCGAGGACAGCGACGCCACGCTGGCCCGGGCACGAGAGCTGTGGTCCAGCCTCTCCCGGCCGAACGTGTTCGTCAAGATACCCGCCACCGTTGCAGGCCTCCCCGCCATCGAGGGCGCCATCGCCGAGGGCATCAACATCAACGTGACGCTCATGTTCAGTGTGAAGGTCTACGAGCGGGTCGCGCGTGCCTACATCGCCGGCCTTCGACGGCTGCGAGAGAGCGGCGGGGACCTCGGCCGCGTGGCCAGCGTGGCCAGCTTCTTCGTGAGCCGGGTCGACACCAAAATCGACAAGGAGCTCAACGAGCTGGGAACGCCGGAGGCGTTGGCCCTGCGTGGCAAGGCCGCGATCGCGAACGCCAAGCTCGCTTACGCGTCCTATCAGCGCATCTTCGGCGGCGACGAGTTCGCCGATCTGCGCGCCGCGGGCGCGCAGGTGCAGCGCTGCCTCTGGGCCTCCACCAGCACCAAAAATCCCGAGTACCGCGACGTGCTCTACGCGGAGGAGCTGATCGGCCCGGAGACGGTCGACACGATGCCGCTCGAGACGATCACCGCGTTCCTCGACCACGGCGTGCTGGAGCGCACGCTGGACCGCGACGTCGAGACGGCCCGCCAGGTCATCGCCCAGATCGAGGGCCAGGGGATCAGCCTCGACCGCGTGACGGACGAGCTGATCGCCGAGGGCGTCGCCTCGTTTTCCAAGAGCTTCGACGAGCTGATCAGCACGATCGAGTCGAAGCGCGAGGAGCTCGCTCCCGCATGAGCGACGTCGACGCCGCGGTCACCGCGCGGCTCGAGTCGTGGACGGCCGACGGCGTCGCCGAGCGGCTGTGGGCGAAGGACGGCTCCCTCTGGGCGGCGTCGGGAAAGTCTGCGCGGGAGATCGCGGCCTGGCTCGGCTGGCTCGACCTGCCGGCGACGATGTCGGCGCGGGTCGCCGAGCTTGAGCATCTTGCCCGCGACGTGCGCGAGGACGGCTATCGGCGCGCCGCCGTGCTCGGCATGGGCGGCTCCAGCCTGGCACCGGAGCTGTTCAGCCGCGTCTTCGGCCGTGACCCCTCGGCCGGCGGTCTCGAGCTGCGCATTCTGGATTCGACCCATCCGGACGTGGTCCGCGGGTTCCGCTCGTGGGCCGGCGAGCAGCGCACGATCTTCTGCGTCAGCTCGAAGTCGGGCTCCACGACCGAGCCGAACGCCTTCCAGGCCGCGATGGGTGAGATCGCGCCCGCCCTCGACTTCATCGCCATCACCGATCCCGGCAGCTCCCTCGGCGAGCTTGCGCGCGCGCAGGAGTTCCGCGCCATCATCGAGGCGCCGCCGGACGTCGGCGGCCGCTATTCCGCTCTGACCGTCTTCGGCCTCGTGCCCGCGGCGCTCAACGGCGTGGACCTGGCCGGGCTTCTCGAGCGTGCCACCCGCATGGCGGACGCGTGCCACACCGGCGACGCGGCGGCGAACCCCGGGCTGCGACTCGGTGCGCTCATCGGCGAGGCCGCCCTGGCCGGACGCGACAAGCTGACGATCCTCACCTCGGCTCGGCTGGCTGCTTTCGGCGACTGGGCCGAGCAGC
>JBBQXH010000169.1:0-6105 GCA_038209835.1 Gaiellales bacterium
GAGCGCATCGAACGAGATCGCACTGCGGCGGAAGTGCTCCCGAACCGGTTCAGCAGGCATGGCTCATCTCCTCGAGCGATTGCTCGTACGTGACCAGCCGGAACTCACGCGCGAGTCTACGCAGCTGAGGGACCGTCCTCCCTCTGCCGAAGTTGCGGTAGAGGCCACGACATGCCGCCCTCGCACGCTGCTCGGCGGACGCCGATGGGGGCAGTTCGGCTCGCAACGGCTCCGGATCGCATTCGTATGGATGGAAGTAGAGGACCGGGGGCGTTCCGACGCGCGCCACCTGACGCAGGGCATGCAGGAGAAGAGGATCGGGAAACATGCGCCAGTATCCTCCCCCACCCACCGGAACGGGGAAGCCTCCAACGCGCCAGACGGCGATCGGGAACTCCCACAGCTCGCGCCCTGAACGAAGGGAGAGCCGGTATGCGCGATCGGGAATCGGCCGGATGCGCTCGGCAATTCGCGGCGAGTCGTACTGACTCGAGTCGTAGACGAAGCCCAGATCGGCCAGGACGTCGTAGGCCCAGGTCGTCGCGCGTGTGATCGAGAAGGCCGGCGCTCTGTAGCCGATGGGCCGGCGGTCCGTGAGCTGCTCGATCAGCTCGAGGCTGGCACGGACGTCTTCTCGAAAGGCCGCGGGCGACTGCCGGTAGACGAGCTCGTGGGCAAAGCCGTGACAGGCGATCTCGTGTCCACGCGCAGCGACCTCGGACACGACCGCGGGATATGCCTGCGCGCAAGCCCCGAGAACGAAGAACGTTGCCTTCGCCTCGAATTCGTCCAGCAGATCGAGGATGACGTTCGTCGCCCGCTCGAACGCGAGATTCGGTTCTCTGCCGGAGCTTGCGCCGACGCGGCGAGCGACGAGCTGGTGCCAGTCCTCGAGATCGAAGCTGACGATGAAGGCCGGGGCAGGACGTTCCGCGGACGCGTTCGACGTGACGCACTCCTCTGAGGCCCGCACGCCGCATCGGTCGCCAGGGCCGGTCGCGTTTGGGGGGCCAGTCTACGGAGGGTGGGCTCATCCCGCAACGTTCCACCGCGAGCTAGAGGTTTGATGTGGAATGGGCGTGCGTCTGGGGAGCCGCCTGCACCAAGGAGCGTGGTTGCCTCGATCGGTGGCGAGGCTGGTGGCCTTGGTGCCGATCGAGGCGGCCGCGATCCGCCGTGTGCAGGCCCTCATCCAGGCGTGCGGTCATTCCACATCAAGCCTCTAGCCTCCTAGAGTGTCGCCGTAGGCACGGCGATAGAGGGCGGTCAGCTCGGTCACGCGATCGACGTAGGCCCGGGTCTCGGCAAACGCGATGCCTTTGCCCTCCTCGATCCACCGGTCGACGTTCGCCTGACCGGCGTTGTAGGCGGCGAGCGCGAGGCGGACATCCCCGTCGTACTTCCGCAGCAATCTCCTGAGGTAGAAGGCGCCGTAACGGACGTTGATCTCGGGATCGTAGAGATCGGCGACACGGAACTTCGCGCCGCCCGTGTACTGCGCGATGCCCTTCGCCGTGTCGGGCAGGAGCTGCATCAGACCGATCGCCCCCGAGCTCGAGACGGCGTTCGGGTCGAACTTGCTCTCCCGGTAGATGACCGCGGCGAGCAGTGCCGGGTCGAGCCCGTAGTTCTCGGCGTGGCCGGTCACGATCTGCTCGTACTTCAGCGGGTAGCGCAGTCTTGTGTACCACCCGGGTTTCTCGGTCGTCGTGTAGAGGAGCGCAGCCAGCACCACCGCGACGAGGCCGACCGCGACCAGCAGGAGCCGTCGTCTCGACCAGAAGCGCTGCGGCGCGCGAGCCGCTCTCCGTGAGGCTGTCACCTCGACAGTTTCGCAACCACCGCGGCGACGAAGTCGTCGAGCTCCTCGAGGCTCCCGTCGTTCACGTACGCGAAGTCGGCTCTGCGGAGCTTCTCGTTGTCGGGGATGAGCCGTTCCTCGCGCCGCGACGGATCCGTAACGATCGTGCGGGAAGTCCGGATAGCCCGGTCTGCTGTGATCGCAAGCACCGCATCGAACCGTGCATCACCTCCCGTCTCGTACAGGAGCGGAACCTCGGTCGCGCACACGGCCGGCGGATCCGGGAGCTTCGCCAGCTCTTCACGCCAGCGCAGGTAGGTCGCGACGACGCGCGGGTGGAGCAGCGCCTCGAGCCAGGCGAGCTCGGCCGGATTGCCGAACACGATCGCTCCCACGCGACTGCGGTCGATCTCCCCCTCGCCCCCCACGACTCCCTCGCCGAACCGCTCGAGAATCGCACGCTTCACGTCCTCGTCGTTCCGGAGGAGATGGTGGACGATCTCGTCGCTCGAGATCACCGCGGCACCGTGGCGCTCGAACGCCTTCAACGCCTCGCTCTTTCCCGCGCCGATTCCGCCGGTGATCGCGACGGCGACGGGCCGGCTGGGCTCGGGCGCCACGGCCCGCGAACCCCGACTCAGCCGGCGGGCTCGTGCCCGGCGTCGTCCGATTCGACGATGCTCTCGGGCTCGACGTCTTCAGCCTCGCCGACCGACTCGACGTCGACATCACCCTCGACGACGTCGACGACCTCGATCTCGGCCACGACGACCTCGGGCTCGGGCTCATCAGCCTCGACGGCCTCGAGCTCGACCTCGTCGGTCTCGACGACCTCGAACTCAGCCTCGCCGGCGAGCTCGGGAAGTTCAGGCGCATCCTCGAGCTCGGGCTCCGGGTCCGGGGGCGTCGCGATCGGTGCGAAACCGCCGATCGACGGTTGGACGTCGTCCGTTTCCTCGACCCGTTTGAGCGAGAGCGAGAGACGGCGACGATCGGCGTCCATCTCGATGATCTTCACCTTCACGACCTCACCCTGCGAGACGATCTCGCGCGGGTTCTCGACGTGGTGCTGAGCGAGCTCGGAGATATGCACGAGACCCTCGACACCCGGAAGGATCTCGACGAACGATCCAAACGTGACGACCTTCGTGACCCGGCCCTCGACGACGTCGCCCTCCGCGTAAGCCTCGATGACCTGCTGCCAGGGATCGGACTGCGTCTGCTTCAAGCCGAGCGAGATCCGCTGCCGGTCGCGATCGATGTCGAGCACCTTCACCTTGACCGTCTGCCCGATCTCGAGCACCTCGGACGGGTGGTTCACATGGCTCCACGAGAGCTCGGAGATATGAATCAGGCCGTCGATCCCCTCGAGGTCGACGAACGCGCCGAAGTCGACGATATTCGAGATCGTGCCCTCGACGACATCGCCCGGCGAAAGACGATCGAGGATCGCCTGACGCATCTCCTTCCGCTCGTCCTCGAGGACGGCGCGGCGGGAGAGAACGACGTTGTTGCGGCTGCGGTTCAGCTCGATCACCTTGGACCGGAGCTGCTTTCCGAGGAACTCGTCGAGGTTCTGGACGCGCCTGATGTCGACGAGCGATGCGGGCAGGAAGCCGCGCACGCCGAGGTCGAGGATCAGGCCGCCCTTGACGACCTCGATCACCGTTCCCTCGACAGGCTCGCCGCTCTCGGCGGCTCCTTCGATGCGCTTCCAGGCCATCTCGAACCGCGCGCGCTTCTTCGAGAGGATGAGACGCCCCTCCGCGTCCTCCTTCGTCATCACGAGCGCGTCGATCTCGTCGCCGAGCTTCACCTCGTCGGCGGGGTTGACCGAGCGGCGAATCGAGAGCTCGGAGACGGGGATGACCCCCTCGGACTTGTAGCCGATGTCGACGAGGACCTCGTCCTTGTCGACCCGGACCACGGTGCCGCGCACGACCTCCCCCTCGTTGATCACGGGGATCGTCGCGTCGTAGTCGGGAATCAGGCTACCGTCGTCGGCTCGAACCCAGCCGTCTTCGGTCGTATCTGCTTCAGCGGTCGTCTCGGAGGCCATCAGGAAGCGCGTAGTGTAGCAACGTCTCTGTGGCCTGACCGCGCGCTAAGCGGCACCGATAGGTTTCCCTTCGTGACCCCCCTCCCCACCCTCGTTCCACGCGAGATCCTGTTCGGCAACCCCGAGCGGATCTCGCCTCGCATCTCGCCAGACGGCGCACGGCTTGCCTGGATCGCACCCAGCGAAGGCGTCCTGAACGTCTGGGTGAGAACCGTCGGAGCTGACGACGACCGTGTCGTGACGGAGGACCGCGATCGGGGCATCCGCCAGTTCTCCTGGGCGCCGGACAACCGGCACATCCTCTATCTGCAGGACACCGGGGGCGATGAGAACTGGCACCTCCACGATGTCGATCTCGCGACGGGCGCGATCCGCGACCTGACTCCGTTCGACGGCGTCCAGGCCCGGATCGAGCACGTGGACAAGGACTTCTCCGATCGGATCCTCGTCGGACTGAACCGGGACAACCCACAGCTCCACGACGTATACTCGCTCGAACTCGCGACCGGTGAACTGACGAAGATCGTCGAGAACCCGGGCTACGTCGGGCTCATCGCCGACACGCAGCTCGAGGTTCGCGGCGCGGTCGCACCCCTCCCCGACGGAGGAATGTCCTTCCTCGTGCGAGACGGCACCGAGGCACCATGGCGCGAGATTCTCCAGGTCGGGCAGGAGGACGCACTCGGCACGGGACCGATCGCGTTCAGCGAGCGCGGCGATCGGCTCCTCGCCACCTCGTCAGCCGGTGCGAACACGAGCAGGCTGGTGTGGCTCGACTGCGCGGACGGGTCTGAGCGGGTCATCGCCGAGGATCGGCTGTACGACGTTACCGACGTTCGACTTCACCCCGACACGAACGAGCCCCAGATCGTGCTGTTCCTGAAGGACAGGATGGACTATCTCGTCCTCGATCCGACGGTGCGCGACGACCTCGACCTGCTCCGCGGGCTCGAGCCCGGCGACCTCGTCTTCGCCGGACACGACGATGCAGACCGCATCTGGCTTGTCGGCTTCACCGCGGACAACGGCCCGATCCGTTACTACGCGTATGACCGGGAGAGCAGTGAAGCGACCTTCCTGTTCGAGCACCAGCCGGCGCTCTCCGGCTTCGAGCTCGCCCCGATGGAGCCCTTCGCGTTCGAAGCTCGGGACGGCTTGGCCATTCACGGGTACCTCACGTTTCCGCCAGGGGTCGAGCGAACCTCCCTCCCAACCGTGCTCGACGTTCACGGCGGGCCCTGGGGGCGCGACACGTGGGGCTTCGACCCGGAGGCGCAATGGCTCGCGAACCGCGGCTACCTGTGCGTCCAGGTCAACTTTCGGGGGTCGACGGGCTACGGCAAGCAGTTCTTGAATGCCGGCGATCGCGAATGGGGCCGCAAGATGCACGACGACCTCCTCGACGCGGTCGCCTGGGTGACCGCTCACGGGCACGCAGACCCCGATCGGATCGGGATTTTCGGCGGCTCCTACGGCGGATATGCCGCGCTCGTCGGCGCCGCCTTCACACCCGACGTCTTCCGCTGTGCAGTCGACATCGTCGGCCCGTCGAACCTGAAGACCTTGATCGAGTCGATCCCGCCGTACTGGGCGCCGCTCGTCGCGCAGTTCCATACGCGCGTCGGGAACCCGGAGACCGAGTCGGATTTCCTCTGGGAGCGATCTCCGCTCTCACGGGCCGGGGATATCCGCATCCCGCTGCTTATCGCACAGGGGGCGAATGACCCGCGCGTGAAACAGGCGGAGAGCGAGCAGATCGTGGCCGCCCTGAAGGAGAAGGGGATTCCTCACGAGTACCTTCTCTTCGAGGACGAGGGACACGGCTTTGCGAAGCCGGAGAACCGGCTTCGCTTCTACACCGCAGCCGAGCGATTCCTCGCCGAGCATCTCGGCGGGCGCTGGCAAGCGGCGTAGCCGCGCGCAGCGGCCGCGCCGAAGGCGCCAGGCCGCGGAGGCTCATCGCCGCCGCCAGGCGGCGATACATAGGGGCTCAGCGGCCACGGCACGCAACGGCGCCGGAGGCGCCAGCCGTGCCAGGGGAGGGCCCGAAGGGCCCGGTCACCAGCACGAGCTTTGTGCGGATCCCGGCCTCCGCCGGGATCCGCGAAGCGTCGTAACGGGCTTCGCCCGTTACTGTGCGGCCGCCGCCTACGGCGGCGGCCTTACGGCTTCGCGTCGGTCCAATCGTCGCCGACGCCGACGTCGACGACGAGCGGCGGGTCGAGCGAATAGGCACCGCACATCT